>JBDTWG010000192.1:0-6942 GCA_040006855.1 Nitrospira sp. | reverse complement strand
CTTTCCGTGACAGGCCGCGTGGCCCAGGCGGTCGGCATCGTGATTGAAGCCTCCGGCCCCTTTACCTCCGTCGGAGAGGTCTGCGAGATTACCCGCGAGGGAGGCCATGGCTCCGTGATGGCGGAGGTCGTCGGCTTTCGGGAAGACCGTGTCTTGCTGATGCCGCTCGGGGAAATGCAGGGCATCGGACCGGGAAGCCGTGTGGTGATGAAAGGGCATGTCGCATCCGTGCCCGTCGGACCCCAGATGCTCGGCCGGATTCTTGACGGACTGGGCCATCCGCTTGATGGATTGCCCCCTGTACGCGCCGAGGTGCGCGTACCGCTGTATGCCGCGCCCCTCAACCCCTTGCATCGTGCCCGAATTACACAGCCCGTGGATCTGGGGATTCGAGCGATCAATGCGCTGCTGACCTGTGGTCAAGGCCAGAAGATCGGTGTGTTCGCTGGGTCCGGTGTGGGGAAAAGCGTCCTCTTGGGCATGATCAGTCGATACACGCAGGCGGATGTGAGAGTCATTGCCCTCGTGGGAGAACGCGGCCGCGAAGTAAAAGAGTTCCTGGAGCGCGACCTCACACCGGAAGCCCGAGCCCGATCGGTCGTTGTGGTGGCGACTTCTGATCAACCGCCTCTCGTACGTATACGCGGTGCGTTAGTGGCGACCGCCATTGCCGAATATTTTCGCGACTGCGGCAAACATGTCCTGCTGATGATGGACTCTCTTTCCAGGTTGGCCTACAGCCAGCGGGAGGTCGGATTGGCCATCGGTGAACCTCCGACGACGAAGGGCTACACACCATCCGTTTTTGCGGTCCTGCCGAAGTTGTTAGAACGAGTCGGACCGGCGCAGAGCGGGGGCAGCATTACCGGACTCTACACGGTATTGGTTGACGGTGATGATCTCAACGATCCCGTGGCCGATGCCGTGCGCTCCATTCTTGACGGACATATCGTCTTATCCCGTGAACTCGCTGCGAGAAATCACTTCCCCGCTATCGACATTCTGCAGAGCACGAGCCGGGTTATGCGGGATATCGTCACACCGGCGCATTACGCAGCAGCGCGATTGGTACTCGAACGCACCGCGCTGTACCGTCGTTCGGAAGATCTGATCACGCTGGGTGCGTACAAACCGGGGAGCAGCAAAGAGCTCGATAAAGCCGTGGCAGCTCACGACGGCATTACAGGATTCTTGCGTCAGGAGATTCAGCAGCCGATCGGCTTCGCACAATCCCTCGAAGCCTTGCAGGCCCTCGCTGGGAACATTCAATGAACCTCACAGTGCTCCGAACCTATGCGTTACAACTCGAAGAGGTCGCCAAACTCGAACTGTCGGAGCTTTCACGAACGTTGCAGCACACCGTTGAGCGCATGACGAAGCTGGAGTCGCAGGCCCGAGCGGATGCCGATCGGTATTTGCTGCAGGTGCGCGAGGGGAGTACGGTCACACAGGCATACGCTCAGCTCGATGCCATGGATCAGGCCATCGCCGCTCGCAAAGGGCTGGAACAGGCTCACGCCACCCAGCAGGTGCAATGGGCGGCCAAGCGAGACGAATTGCTCGCGGCGATGCAATATCGAAAAAAACTGGACCTTCTCGGCGCACGGGCTCTCCAGGAACAGCGCCGTCACCAGGAACAGCAGGATCAACAGTTACTCGATGAGCGGGCGTGGCGACGCAGTCCGTTGAAATGGGAGAGCGGGCATGACCATGACTGAATTGTCCACGCTGGGCGAAGGTCGAGTGGATCGCCGCTACCGACTGTTGCGGTTAGCCGTCGGCTTGGCGCTGGCAGGAGTCTTCTGCGCGCCGACGTGTGCTTCTGCCGGAGAGCCGGCAACCGAGCCTAACGCCTCAGAGGATGGGACGTTGCCACCCGATGTGAAAAGTACTGTTCAGGGGCCTGCGATCAGCACGCCGCGTGAAATTCTTCATATGCTAGAACAGCGAAAGCGCTTCCTGGATAAGCGCGAAGCCGCGTTACGTGGGGCCGATACGCACCTTCTAGAGTTGAAGTCGGAACTGGAACAGATCGTCACCCGTCACGAAAAAATGGTTGAGGCTGAAAAGAAACGAGCTCAGGCAGCGTTGGCGAAGGCCGCGACTGAAGGCGATAAATCGAAGGATCCCAAGAACGCCGGGGCACGCAATGTCAATCAAGCGCAACTGGCAAAAATCTATGAGGCTATGCCTCCAGAAGAAGCTGCGGCGCGTCTGGAGAGGATGCCGGAACGGAAAGCGCTTGAAGTACTTCGGCTCCTTAAGGGAAAATCCGCCGGCTCTATCCTCGCTGAAGTGAAGCCCGACCGCGCGGCTCGTTTAACCGAACAGCTGCTGACCAGTCCTTAACCACCCCCACGATCAACTCAGAGTCCGGCAGCTTTTGCCGCGACCTCCTGCAATAACTTCCTGCTTCCGGATCCACTGCTCAGCAGCCTTCACGAAAATCGTGCGTCATGCCGGGTTTTTACACGCAGGAGTCATGGCACGGCCTTTGTAAAGGTGTCCCATGGTTACTCATTGGATCAGGAGCAGACAGGAACTCCCATGGCCACCGACATGCAGCCCTTTCTCAAGACAGTTTCCAGCGCGGCGAAACAGACCCCCTCCGAGATGCGTGATCGAAACGCGAGTGTGGCCCCCAGCTCCTTCGCCGATCGTTTCGATACCCTGCTCGGCAGGGCCGAGTCTCGCCGAGTGTCCGGCCAACCGTCGGTAGCTGCCAGGCCCAAATCTGCCGCGCCCTCTCACACGCCAGCGCATTCCGCGATAAATTCTCCGACGCATTCACCGACCGACAAATTGTCAGGAACGGCTGCGAATGCCCGCCAAGAAGGGGTGTCCAATAAGAGCGAACCGAATCGAACGCAGAAGGAGGATTCGGACAGCGGACAGGACGAGCAGACGACCGAGGTCCACGAAAAGACCACGCAATCAGCTACCTTGTCGCCGGAGATACTGATTGCTGCCGGAATAGCCTCGCAAGCCCTGACAGGAGAGCCGCCGGCAGGTCAAGCAGCCTCTCTCTCGGAGGGGGCAGGGAAATCCGCCGATGCGACAGTGGGAGAGGTGCCGTCGGCACCAGCCACCGGCCTCTCATCGGCCGATTCTCAATCTGGTGCGACGACTCAAAGTGTCCCCGCACTCCCTCCGGGTCAGACGGTCGGTCACATGCCGGCTGATACGACGGCAAACGCCGATGTGACCCGCTCCGCCGAACCGGCTCAAACCTCCAATATCCCTCGCGCGGAAACCGGGAATGCAGATGCCTCGCAGGTCTCCCAGTCTCAAAATCAAACTACACTACCTGAAACCCGGACGAGTCTGAGTGAGAATTCGATCAAGGAAGCCCAAATAGAACCAGAGAAATCTACGTTGGCGGCTGCGGTGGTCAGCGCGCACATGACCGAGAAACCAGCGCCAGGAGCTGCTCAGGATCCCGGCGATCTTCAGTCGCAGTTCGACTCTGTCATGCGAGTGAGCGACATCTCTACGGGCCAGAATGCGTCGAGCGCCGGCCAATTTTCCGGGAAGGAATTCTCCTCATCGCCCGATTCACGAAGTGATCCGGATCACCCCAAGTCGAACCTGCTGCCATCGGAGGACAACAGCCTTCGACCGCAATTCCTCGATCAAACGACCGGCGTCAGTCCATCCGCTCCTCCTTCCGGCGACAGCCGCGTCGGACGACACGAAACCGGGCAGACCATACCGATTCATGCCTCCGAATCTGAACGGATCAGCGAGCTTCGAGGGACCTATCCTTCTCCGCAGACAGTCACGCTCGACTTGGATCCTTTAGACATGGGGCCGCTACGGGTGCGCATCATGATGACGGACCAAACGGTCCACGCGCATATTCGCACCGCACATGGCGAACTGGGGCAGGGACTGTTGCAACAGGGCCAGTCATTGGAGGCATCGCTCCGGACCACAGGCCTGGAAATGGGCATGCTCCGCGTGACGGTGGATCAGCAACAGCAAGGACGGGGCGACAACGCCTGGGCATTTCAGCAACAACCGGGTCGACCGGGACTCGCTTCCGGTCTGCCTTCGGCGCCGGGAGAAGAAGAACGGGCTTCGCGAGCAGAGCACGGTATTCATAACAGCGGACGAGTGAGCTTTTTCGCCTGATCGGAGGACCTATGGATTTCAGCAATGTCATCACCCAAACGACGGCCGCGGACCCAACGACGACGCAGACGGTTAATGGTCAGAAAATACTGGGGCAACAGGACTTTTTAAAGTTGCTCCTGACTCAGCTTCAAAATCAGGATCCGCTGAAACCAGTCGACGACAAAGAATTCATCGCGCAGACCGCCCAGTTCTCCCAGCTGGACCAGATGTCGAAACTGGTCTCGCTGATGGAGAAGAGCGTGGCGCTGCAGGAGGCGGCCCAAGGCAAAGACGCCGGGGGCACGACGTCCACGACAGCGTAAGAATGAGTCAGCTTAGGGGTCGACCTGACATACAAATGCGTTAACACGAGTATCGGAACAAGGAGGACCGCAGCATGGGTATTCTCACATCGATGTTCACCGCAGTCACCGGCTTAAGCACATACGGCAATGCCATGGGCGTCATCGGCAATAACATCGCGAACATTGGAACTGCTGGGTTTAAGTCCAGCCGCGCGACCTTTGCAGATCTGATTTCATCCAGCGTGTCGGGTGCAAGCGGCGGTGGCCAAGTTGGCCTTGGAGTCTATATGAACGATGTCCAGACCAATTTTACACAAGGGTCGATGACCACTACGGGAAATACGTTCGATCTGGCTATCGATGGCACCGGCTTCTATCTCTTGAGAAATAGCTCTGGAACCAACTTGTACTCTCGGGCCGGCCAATTCAAGGTCGACAATCTCGGACAGGTCACGGATTCCAGCGGCGCCTTGCTGCAGGGGTATCAGGCGGATGCCAACGGCAACATAACCAGCACGGTTGGAAACATCACCTTGTCGTCGAGTGCTGTCGCCCCACAGGCGAGCACCACGGCCACGATTCTCGGCAATCTCAACGCCAGTTCCACGGTTCCCAGCACGGCGTTCGACACCACGGATACTACCTCGTACAATTTCTCGACCGGCACGACGTTCTATGACTCACTGGGAAACTCTCACCAGATGCAACTCTATTTCCGTAAGACTGCCGCCAATGCCTGGGGTGTCTATTCGCAGATCGACGGCGGGACGGCGACCGCCCAAACCAACATGACGTTCAGTGCGGCCGGAGCGGTGACGGCTGGGGGCACGCAAACGGTCAGTGCGGTGCTGACGACCGGTGCCACGACACCTCAGACAGTGACCGTGAGTCTGGCCGGGCTCACGCAATTCGGTACCGCCTCCGGTATCATCAGCAACATACAGAACGGATTCGGTGCAGGAACCCTCGAGAAAATCAGCGTGGACAAACAGGGACAGGTGGTAGCGCAATTCACCAACGGACAGACCAAGGCCCTGGCTCAAGTCGTCCTGAACCGTTTCACCAATCCTGACGGCCTGATCAGCGGCGGCGACAATCACTTCACCGAAACCGTGGAGTCCGGTGCCGCGTTAGCCGGAGCACCCACGGTGAATGGAATGGGCCAGATCCTGTCGGGAACCGTGGAGCAGTCTAACGTGGATCTCGGCAAGGAATTCGTGGACATGATCATCACCCAGCGCGCGTTCCAGGCCAATTCTCGCGCGATCACGACCAGCGATGAGATGCTACAGGAACTCGTCAATCTCAAGCGATAAGCCACGTGTGTTCTGGCGCGCGCTCGCACGAGGCGCGCCAGAACCCGAGTCGGCAATTTCTACCTAGTCGGCTTCGCGCATACACACCTCGTTAGCCTCTACGCGCTCGTCAACATTCTGTCGGCACCAACCGCCCTCGCGTCACCTCTCTGACAAGGCCTCAGGCTCGGATATCTTCCTGGCGCCGGTCGAATGCCGTACGCACTAAAATCATTGTGTTTCCTCATGATCTGTCGCAAGCAGCCCGGTGTGCGGCAGATCACCATGGGTTGCCGCGTGGCATATGCATTGCACCATTGACGAGCTCCGGCAACCACTGTTCGCAGGAGGCTTGTATGGCAGAAGCAGTTGAAGAGAAGGCGCCCGCAGTACCCGTAGGAATGCCCATGAAGATGGTCCTCATCCTGGTCGGGGGAACCCTTGTGGTCGCATTAGGTGGTGCGTTTGCGATGTTCAAAATGATGGCGGGATCGTCCGACAAATCAGCCGCTGAAGCCGCGGCTGAAAAACCGGCCGCGCATGGAGAGGCTGAGACCAAAGGCGGGGGGCACGGTGCGGTAGCTGAGACCGGCGCCATTGCTGACCTGGATCCCTTTATCGTCAATCTCGCTGATTCACCCGAGGTGCGGTATCTCAAAGTCACGATGAAACTGGAATTGACCAACGCATCGGCCGCCGAAGAAATCACCGCCCGTACCCCGCAAATTCGCGATGCGATTCTGGTCCTGCTGACCAGTCTCGATTCTGTGACCGCCCGTTCCCCGCAAGGCAAACACAAGTTACGAGAAGACGTGACAGCTCGGATCAACGGCCTGCTGCCCAAGAAGTCGGTTAAGACGGCGTACTTCACGGATTTTGTGATTCAGTAGCGTTTCGGCACTCTCCGAGGACGTCATGGACAAGATACTGTCGCAAGAAGAAATCGATGCCTTGATGGGCGGGGTCATGTCGGGCGACGTCGACACGGATCCGAAAGAGGCCGAAGATCCGAGCGGGGTCAAGGCCTACAGCCTGACTCATCAGGAACGCATCATCCGTGGACGCATGCCCACGATGGAGATGATCAACGACCGCTTTACGCGGCAGCAGTCCATCTCCTGGAGCGGGCTCTTACGGGAGAAGATCGAATTCAGCGTCGTCAGCACCCAGATCATCAAGTTCGGAGACTTCATCCAGAAAGTTCCGGTCCCCTCTTCGTTCAATCT
>JBDTWG010000191.1:0-7000 GCA_040006855.1 Nitrospira sp. | reverse complement strand
GCTCGGCCAGGTCCTGCTCCGGCACCAGCCGGAGCCGCGCGAAGAAATCGATATTCTCCTCGACCGAGAGGTCCTGATAGAGATTGAGCCCGAGTCCTTGTGGGAGAAATCCGGTCTTCTCTTTGATGCGTTCCGCGGATTGTTCGGAATCGACCGTCGCGCCAAAGACCTCCACAGTCCCACCCTCGTACGACAACACACCGGCAATGGCCTTCATCAAGCTGCTTTTGCCGGCACCGTCCGGCCCGATCAAGCCGTAGATCTCTCCCCGTTTGATCTCCAGATCCACACCTTGCACCGCGACATACTGCTTGTAGTGCTTGACGAATTGCGACACCCGGACAACGGTTTCAGGGGACTGCGTGATCATCCGTGCGCCTCGGTTCTCATTATCGAATCACTCCGCCGATCATGCTGACGGCCCAGCTCACCATTTCGGCTTCACCCACGCCACGTCCTCTTTCCAACGGACCACGGCATCAGCTGGAAGCCCCGGAGCCAGACGGTGGTCTGGATTGGCGGACAAGTAGAGCTTCACCGCATAAATGAGTTTGACTCGCTCATCGGGAGTTTGAACTTCTTTCGGAGTGAATTCGGCCTTTGAAGCAATGTAACGAACGGTGGCGTCAAACGCCTCTTTCGGAAAGGCATCGGTGTAGATGCGAGCCGGCAGATCAAGCCGTAATTTGCCGATCTGTACCTCCGGCACATACACCTTGAGATAGAGATGGTCGAGATCGATCAGTTCCAAAAGGGGTGCGCCAGGGGCGACCACTTCGCCCACATCGATCATCCTCGTGGTGACCGTGCCACCAGCGGGTGCCGTGATCGTCAAGTCTTTCACGATGCTCTCGGCTTCATCGAGAACCGCGTAGGCTTGCTCTTTCTGTCGTTCAAGTGCGTTCACGTCTGATTCCTTCGCACGGATTCGCTTCCATCCGAGTTCTGCCTGCGCCAGTTCTTTGGTCGCTTGGGTGAGCGCGGAACGTGCGGAGGCAATGTCTCTCCGGGCCACTTCCCATCGCATCGTGGCTTGATCCCGCTGCTGGATCGAGGCCTCATCCTTCGCTGCAAGATCTCGGAAGCGCTGGGCATCACTGCGCGCCTCTCGTTCCACGGACAAGGCCTTGCTTACCGCGTCTTTGGCTTTAGCCACCTGCGCGTCAGCTCGTTCAATCTCCAGCGGCACGTCGAGGTTGAGAACGGCCAAGGTCATGTGCGCGGCCTGCACTTGCGCCTCATGTGCCTCTGCCGCGTGCCTCGCTTGATCGGCTCGAGCGCTCGTCTGGCTGTCGTCCAGCCGGATCAGCACCTGTCCTGCCGTCACCGTGGCGCCCTCTCGAACCAACAATTGCTGAATGCGTCCCGGAAACTTACTGGACACCGTCACATGGTCGCCTTCGATCCGCCCGTTCGCTTGGATCAGTCCCTCAGGCAACCGTGGGTTCCAGATGAACCGGTCGAGCAGAAAATACGCGGCAATAACGAGCAGACCCACGACAACACCGATGAGAAAATACGTGCGAGGTATTTTCATGATGGCCGGATAACAGATCCGAACATGCCTCCACTTAAAAGATCTGTTCCAATTCTCCTTTTGCGCGAGCCAGATTGATACGAGAGGCATTGAACCGGAACAGGGCTTCGATCAGGTTGTCACGGGCCCGTGCCACAGAGGTTTGGGCATTCGTGACTTCGATGTTCGTGGCGAGACCTGCGGCGAATCGATCCCGCGCAAAGGTCAGTTCCTTCATCGCCAGCTCGATCCCTTTCCCGGCGACCGCGACCTGCTGCGTGGACGAATCCAGTGTGAGGAGGGCATTGCGGACCTCGAGCGTGATTTGATCGGAAACATCTTTCATCCGGAGCGATTCCTGCCTGAGCCGACTGCGACTCTCTGAGATGCGGCCTTCTCGTTGACCGCCGTCAAAGATGGGAACTGAGAGCATGAGCCCGACCGAACGCGTAGGTAATCCCTCGTCTGGCTTCAGACCGATCCACCCATAGTCGCCGTTCAAGGATAACGACGGGAGCCGTTCGCTCGTGACGGAACTCAGGCTCAATGAAGCCAGCTTTTGGCGTGTTATCTGGGCTTTCAGTTCAGCGCGATTCTCGCGCGCCGAAGAAAGTGCGTCGGTGGGAGTCTGAGGGGTCATGTTGACCAGGGAGAGCTCATCAGTCAACGTCACAACGACATTGAAATCGATTCCCAAGGCCCGAATAAGATTCAGCTTCGCACTCTCATGATCATTTTCTGACACCAGCAGACGTTGGCGGGTATTCTCCACCTGAACTTCTTCACGCGTCACATCCAGCCCGGTCGCTACGCCGGCTCTCTTTCGATCCTGAGCCAGTTTGAGCAGTTGCTGACTCAGGTCCATGTCAGCCTGCCGGGCCTTTACAGCGGCCGCAGCTCTTGTCGATTCCATGTACAACAATCCAACCGTGGCCATGACGTCGCGCTTCGTCACTTCGGCCTCGAGGCTCGCGACATCCACGCCGGTCTTCGCCGCGCGCCATCGCTGGATGAGACTCAGGCTGAACACATTCTGGACCAGGCTGGCCCGCGCGTCATACACATCGAAGGGTTGTGTGACGCTACCGGATAACCCAAGCGCGCCGAGTCGGTCCTGAGGAATACCGAACGCTGCGAGATTCACCGTCTGATTGCGCCCTGTCGCATACCCGGAGACATTCGGTAGCAGGGCACCCAAGCTGGTCTTCTCTACCGACTGCGCCGCTGCGATCCGTTCTCTCAGCAACCGTACATTCACGTTATTGTCGATGGCTGCTTGGATCGCATCGTGCAAACTCAATCGAAGTTCCGGCGGACTCGAGACTGCTTCCGCCGCCGACACCGACTCAACTCCACCCCAGCCTGCAAGAGCGATAGCATGGACCAGACAGAGCCGCCAAACGATGGATCTCACATGGTCCTCCATTCACATCGGGACGGACCTGCCCATGTCGGTGGCCCTGCCCCTCTGCCCTCACTTGCAAGGATGAATCCTGCCCCACTCACCTATGATAACGAGGCGTAGGCTTAGCTCGGACTGCGAATTGTGGGCAACAAGAAGATGGCAGAGTCGAGACCGGGGAGATCTGCGACAGCAACTTTCTGAGCACCTGTGGCAGAACGCAACAGCGCTGCAGCGACGAATTGACCCCTGCTTGGCCGCATAGGCCGAGCCACGAGCGATTTCTACTATCGCAGCCAATGGTCGTGAAGTTCTCTGGAGAGGCCGAGCCGAAAGTCGAGCATTGATGACTCCCTTGCCGAATCCTCGCCCCTTTTGTCGGTCCCGCTCACAGCTGTGCGCGCACGGACAACAGGAGTAGATGTTTGCGGCCCGGCTGGCGAAACTCTCAAATCCTTTCCGTCGCCAGATCTGATCGCTGCTCCAGAATGACTGCATGTCGCTCTTCGGCAATCACTCTGATGGTCCCGCGCGTACGTACCGCCTCGATGACCGCATCTTCACTCGGTAGATCCGGCACCATAGTATCCCGCTTGAGGTAATACAGGGCATCCTCTTTCTTCGGCCATCCAGGGATATACAAGAACAGGGCCGGCGGTGCTTCCATAGCCAGGCTCTTGATTTCCTCCGTGGCCTTCCGCGGTGACGCGGCTTGGTCGATCGCAGGAAACACATAGGTTACGACCAGCACGACATAGCTGACGGCAAGTGCGCCGACTGTGCCGAGGGCGAGGCGCAGGCGGGATCGAATCACGGCATAGAGGAGCAGCGCAGACAGGGACACGATCATCACGATGAATCCTGGAGACACCACCGCAGACGACACCAGCCACCGGCGTCGGAGCGGCGCCGCGCCCAAGAACATACCGGCAGCGAAAACTAGGGCCAAAATGACGAGTAGGACTCTCAACAGTCGAGGCATCGGCCAGGCCGTCTCGGCTAAGGAGAAGACGCGGTGATAGAAGTAGCCGATCATCAAGCCAAGACCAGGCACGATCGTCATGAAGTAGGGTTCACGTTTGAGCGTGGCCAGACTGAACGCGGTGAAGAGACTCAGCACCCAGACCAGTAGCACCAACTCCGTCGGGTGGGACCGGAAGGGCCGCTGAGTCCAGAGCAACAGGAGTGCCGACGGCACCAGCGCACACCAGGGGAAAAAATCAGCCCACATCATGCCCAGATACCAATACAGGGGGTGCCCGTCGATGGCCGGGCCGGAGGTGCGGACGAACCCGGTATTCCAGACCGACTGGATCGCACTGCCGAGATTGAAATGGTGCTGATAGCCTGGACCTAATATCTGCGCGTATCCCGCCATCATGGCGACGGCCACCACCAGGCCGGCCCAGAAGAATCGATCCTTCAGCATCCGCGCATCACGCTGAATGACGGCATAGACCGCCATAACGAGTAGAGGCAAGAAAAATCCATGCATTTCTTTCAGCATGGCACCCAGGGCCATGCTGACAAAGGCGAGCAGATACCATCGTGAGCTTCGGCCCAACAGTTGAACCTGAACCCATGCAAACAGGGCGAGTGTCACGAGAAAGGTCAGGGTCGAATCGAACAGGACACGACGCCCGTACCAGAGAAAAACATGGCTGGTTGCCACGACAAGCGCCGCCCAGAATCCTCCAGTTGACGACACCAGTCTTGTCCCAAGCACATAGGTCAGGATGATGGTGCCCACCGCGGCCAGCGAGCCGGGCAGACGCAAGGCAATTTCGTTGTCACCCCACATCGACGTCGAGAGATTGAGCAGCCAAAAGAACAGTGGCGGCTTATTGACGTACGGGATACCTTGATAGGTCAGGTCGAAAAATTCCCGCCTCCGGCCCATTTCTCCGGCAATGCCGGCATACAACCCTTCACTGCCTTCTATGAGCGAGAGATGAAGATTGGCAAAATAAGCCCAAGCTCCTACCACCACCAGCAGCGCCATTTCGCCATATCGACGCGCAACGGGATTCTCCCACAGAGACCGACAGGCTGATTTCCGGTCACATGGCATGGATGCAATGTCCGGTTGTGATGAGCCCACGTTCATGTCTGGCGCACCTCCACCTATCGGCGATGATTGCCAAGCGAAAGGCCAACCCCGATTTCATGAGGAACAGTTTTCGATCTTTACTTATCGCGAGGCGGACGACGCGAGGTCAAATCAATACCTAATGTCCGGATCAAATTCAATTACTTACTCTCCTGATTGTTGTGTGCCACCATCCCTCTACGATCGGTACATTCCAATTCCATCTTTTCGCGCAGCATGTCAGGTCCGGTCGTCATGCCCACACCCGTCTTGCGGCACACCATCGTGGGATCACACTCAGACTAATTGGTTCCCCACTAAACCCACCCTCCCGTCCTACACATCGAAAGGATCTGTGACGCCAGGCAAGAGTTCCACACCTGACAGGTGATCCGGCTGAAGGCCCACGGCAGACAGACCCACGGCCTGGCAACACTCGTTCAGAGCCAACGACACATGTGGAGGATCATTATAGGAAGAGGCAAGACACGAGTCGCAGAAGACGCCAACGCGGCTGGGGCTGAGTCACAGTCGCTTCAACCCACCCGCTCGGACAGGACATGAGCGTTGTGTGCCTCGTCAGGCAAGCCAGTGGCCGCCGGATTCCGACGGTCACCGATCCATAGATAATACAGCACCGGAATAACGACCAGCGTGAGGAGGGTCGAAGCGCCGACGCCAAACAGCAGCGAGACGGCCAATCCCTGAAAGATCGGGTCGAGGATAATGACGAAGGCGCCGACCATCAGCGCCGCAGCAGTCAGCAGAATAGGACGGGTCCTGATCGCGCCCGCACGGATCACCGCCTCAAGCAGCGGAACCCCCTCGGCCTCCTGGTGCTGGATGAAATCCACCAGGAGAATAGAATTCCGCACGATGATGCCGGCCAACGCGATAAACCCGATCATCGAGGTGGCGGTGAAATAGGACCCGGTGAGCCAGTGGCCCGGAAGAATTCCGATCAGCGTCAGTGGAATGGGGGCCATGATGACGACGGGCGTCAGAAAGGACTGGAACTGCGCCACGATCAACAGATAGATCAGCAACAGCGCCACCGCGAACGCGACGCCCATATCTCGAAACGTTTCATAGGTGATATGCCACTCGCCATCCCACTTCATCGCAAAACGCTGTTCCGACCAGGGCTGCACCGCATAGTGCTGCGCAAGCGCATACCCTTCCGGCAAGATCAGTTGCTCCAGTTTCTTTCCGATCCCCATGACGCCATAGACCGGACTCTCGCCTTTCCCCGACCCTCCTCCGCCGACATCCGCGATGACATAGACGACCGGTTTTTGATTTTTGTGATAGATCGATTTCTCCCGAACGCTTTGCTCTACTCGGATGAGCTCGGATAGTGGCACCATGTGGCCGGCAGTCGTTCGCAGCGAAATTTCCCCGAGATGCTCCAAACCGGTTCGTTCGATAATCGGCAGGCGGAGCCTCACCTGAACCGGTCGCTTCTCTTTGGGAATGTGCACCAGACCGACATCGGCGCCTTCCAATGCCAGGCGCAAGGTCCGGACGATTTCTTCGGATGGAATCCCCGCAAGAGCCGCCTTTGCGCGGTCGACCGTGAATACATACTTGACCTGGTCGGCTTCGAGGTAATCATCGACATCAACCACGCCCGCCGTGGTCTCGAACAGGTGACGAACGTCCTTGGCAATCTCGATTTGCCGATCGTAATCAGGCCCGTAAATTTCGGCGACCAGCACGGATTGCACCGGCGGACCCGGCGGCACCTCCACCACTTTCACGTTCGCGCCATGCTGCTGCCCAATCTCCTGTACCGCGGGACGAATCCGTTGCGCAATGTCATGGCTTTGCGCCTTCCGTTGTTCCTTGGCCATTAGGTTAATCTGAATATCGGCTTCATGCGGTTGGTCCCGCAGATAGTAATGCCTCACCAGTCCGTTAAAATTGAACGGCGACGCCGTGCCGACATAGGCCTGATAGTTCTGCATCTCGGGAATCGTGCGGACGTACTCGG
>JBDTWG010000190.1:0-7007 GCA_040006855.1 Nitrospira sp. | reverse complement strand
TGAATCGGCAGGCGCGGAGATCGTAAAGTTTTCGCCCTTGCACGATGACGAGTTGCCGGTAGCAGATCTGTTGTATTTCGGCGGAGGATATCCGGAACTCTATGGTGAAGCCTTGTCTGGAAATGTGACCATGCGTCGTGCCGTCCGTCAGTATGCGGAACGAGACGGTGCGATCTATGCCGAATGTGGTGGGTTGATGTATCTGACGCAAGCGATTCGAGACGGTGATGGACGGCGGCACGAGATGGTCGGGATCTTTCCTGCCGAGGCGGTCATGCGTAAAGCCGGCATGACGTTGGGCTACCGAACCGTGGAGGTGACTCAATCCTGTCTCCTCGGCGGATCGGGCACATCATTGCGCGGGCATGAATTCCACTACTCCATGCTCGAACCGAAGGGCCAATTGCACTATGCCTGCAGCCTGTCTGATGCACAGGGCAAGCTGGTCGGTGAGGATGGATTAATGGTAGGAAACACGGTCGCACTGTACAGCCATTTGCATTTCGGGAGTCGTCCGGAGGTGGCCATGGCGCTGGTCGCCAATGTGAGGGGATCGCGCAAGAGCATGTCGTCTCATGGAAAACGTTGAGATGCCGGATCAGAGCGAGCACCAAGCGAAGATGCAGCGGTTGAAAGCCTCGGTCGATCGACGGATCGAAGCGGCTCAGGAAGAAAAGGGCTTGTTGATCGTCTACTCCGGTGCGGGCAAAGGGAAAACCACTGCCGCACTCGGAATGGCCTTGCGCTGTCTCGGCCACGGCATGAAGGTGGCGGTCGTGCAGTTCATCAAAGGCGCGATCGATACGGCGGAGGAGCGAGCGCTCAAGTCATTCGGGGACCGCGTGACGTTTCTCCGCATGGGAGAAGGGTATACCTGGGAGACACAAGATCGTGAGCGCGACACGCAATTCGCCCGGCAGGCCTGGAAACAGGTCTGCGCATTCGTGGGCGACCCCTCCTATGCCATGGTGATCTTGGACGAGTTCAATATTGCGCTCAACCAGGGGTATGTCGACGTGCACGAGGTCTTGCCGCGTCTGCAGGCGCGCCCGCCGATGCAGCATGTCGTCATCACCGGTCGAGGCGCTCCGCCTGAGTTGATCGAAGCCGCAGACCTGGTGACTGAGATGAAACAGGTGAAACATCCCTTTCGCAAAGGCATCAAAGCGCAGCCAGGGGTGGAATTTTGAGAGGGCCGGTGACCAAGACCTGTGAGCATTGCCGACAAACATTCTCTTGTGGCGGCTATCAATGCTGGTGCGGATCGGTCGGCATTACCGAAGAGCAAATGGACTGGATTGCGGCGCGTTTTCAAGATTGCCTCTGCCCCACCTGTCTGCAGCAGGTCGCCAGCGGTGCATTGGGGCCGGAACACTCGCCGAGCGACGATCATGGCACGTGACGAACGAGAGCGGCCGGTTCGAACTGCGGTCGAACCCCAAGAACCTTTCTCGGATGCCGAGCGCGAAGCCGTGTATCGTGCGATTTTCGAGCGCCGGGATGTCCGACGAAATTTTCTGCCGACGCCGATTCCCGATGATGTCCTCGCACGATTGCTGAATGCGGCGCACCATGCCGGATCGGTGGGGTTCATGCAGCCCTGGGATTTTGTCATCGTCCGTACGCGTGAGACGAAGCGCGCGGTGAAGCAGCTGTTCGATCAGACGAATGAGGCTGCGGCCCTGCGGTACAAGAGACCCCGCGCGGAGCTCTATCGAAGCCTCAAGCTCGAGGGCATCGAAGAATCATCGGTCAATCTTTGTGTGACCTGCAGTCGGCAACGCGGCGGACCGCAAGTCCTTGGACGTTCGACGGTGCGAGACACCGATCTGTATAGTACCTGCTGCGCCATTCAGAATCTGTGGTTGGCAGCGCGAGCTGAAGGGATTGGGGTTGGTTGGGTGAGCATCTTGAATCATGCCGCACTGAAACGAGTGCTCGGTATTCCGAGGCCGGTCAAGGTGCTGGCCTACCTCTGTCTTGGCTACGTATCGGAGTTTGCGGCGAAGCCCGATCTTGAGACCGCGGGTTGGCGTGCCAGGCTTCCCGTGCAGGAGCTAGTGCACTTTGAGTCATGGGGAAATAGAGTGCGGGAGAAGGGGAAAAAACGGGGATGCGAATCACCAAAGTCTATACGAGAACCGGCGACGCGGGCCAAACGAGGCTAGCTGGAGGGCAACAGGTCTGGAAAGACTGCCTGCGGGTCGAAGCGTACGGGACGGTCGATGAATTAAATGCGTCCATCGGCTTGGTCCGAGCGATGAATGCCGAAGCCGGTACCGCGTCAGCCGCCTCGGCACAACTTGAGGAAGACCTGCGCTGGGTTCAGAACAAACTGTTCGATGTCGGCAGCATTCTCGCCACGGCGCCAGGCCAAACATTCAAGAACATGCCGACGGTGACGGCGAACGATGTGACGAAGCTTGAGCACATGATCGATCGCTGCCAGGAAGATCTGGAACCGCTCAAGGAATTCATTCTCCCAGGCGGCGGCAAGGTTTCGGCGACGCTCCACCAAGCCAGGACGATTTGTCGTCGCGCCGAGCGGATCTGCATCCGGTTGGCGCGCGAGGAAGCGGTCGCAGCCGAGCTCAACAAATACCTCAACCGCCTGAGCGATGCGTTGTTCGTCTTGGCGCGATGGGTGGCGAAGACGCAGGGCGAACCGGAGTTCCTGTGGCAACGGGAATCCAACACGCCTGCCGGCTGAGCGTATGAAACGTAAGGCCAGACGATCGCGGCTCATTCTGGTTCTGGGAGGCGCCGCATCCGGAAAGAGTCAGGCCGCGCTGGAACGGGCGGGACGGATCGGACCGAAAGCCTTTGTGGCGACGGGACAGGCGTTGGATCGTGAGATGGCGGCGCGAATCGCGCGGCATCGCGCGACGCGGTCAGCCGATTGGGCGACGGCAGAAGTCCCGCGTGAGTTGGCGGCTTGGTTTCGATCGGATGGCAAAGCTTATCGCACGATCGTCGTGGATTGCCTGACGCTCTGGTTGAGCAATGTATGCGAGCGTCGCCTCGCAGGCGCAGACGTGGCCGGGCTGGTGGATGATGTGCTGAAGGCCATTCGCGCCGTTCCGGCCAAGGTGGTGCTGGTGAGTAACGAATTGGGATTCGGGCTGGTGCCGGTGAGTCGCAGCGCGCGCGCCTTCCGCGATGTCGCTGGACGTGTGAATCAGCAGATCGCCGAGGCGGCCGACGAAGTCTATCTTGTCATCAGCGGTCAATCGCTCAGACTGAAATGAAATGGGGGAATTCGATGACGCTTGATGAGGTGTTGGCGCGTATTCAACCGGTCGATACTGAGATAGGAGCAAGGGTTCAGGCTCGCCTTGACCGGCTGACCAAACCTCTGGGCAGTCTGGGGCGGCTGGAAGAAACTGTCGTGCGTTATGCCACGATGACGGGTGAGGTGAAACCGAATGCGCCACGCGGGGTGGTGTTCACCTTCGCCGCCGACCATGGCGTGGCGATCGAAGGAGTGAGCGCCTACCCGCGAGAGGTCACGCCTCAAATGGTGCTGAATTTTCTTCGGGGTGGCGCCGGTGTGAATGTGCTCGCGCGCCATGTCGGTGTGGAGGTGCGAGTCGTAGACATCGGCGTGGCCTATGAATTCGGAGTCGTGCCGGGGCTCATTCAGAAGAAGGTGATGGCGGGCACGAAAAATCTACTGGTGGAACCGGCCATGAGCCGCGAGCAGGCAACAGAGGCCCTGCAGGTCGGCATCGACCTGGCCAACGAGGCGGCGCGGGAGGGCATCGGCTTGATCGGAACCGGTGATATGGGTATCGGCAATACCACCGCGAGTGCGGCGATCACCGCGGTGATGACCGGTCGGCCGGTGGCCGAGGTGACGGGCCGAGGGACCGGCATTGATGAGGCGGTTCATGCGCACAAGGTGACGGTCATCCGACAAGCGCTCGATCGGCATCGCCCAAACCAGGCGGACGCGCTCGATGTGCTGGCCAAGGTCGGCGGTTTGGAAATCGCGGGTCTTGCCGGGCTCATACTCGGCGCTGCAGGAGCACGCATACCGGTGGTGTTGGATGGATTCATCGCCGGGGCGGCGGCCTTAATCGCCGTGGGATTACAGCCACGCTGTCGGGACTATGTGATTGCCTCGCATCGATCGGTGGAGCGGGGACATCAAGCGATCTTGGATCATCTGGGCCTGAAACCTCTCTTCGATCTCGATCTCCGACTCGGTGAAGGGACGGGAGCGTGTCTCGGTATGAGCCTCGTGCAGGCGTCGATCAAGATTCTCACCGAGATGGCCACGTTTGATGAAGCGGGTGTGTCGCAACGTGACTGAACTCGCCGCCATGACCAGACCGTTTGTCTTCGCCTGGCATTTTCTGACGGCGATCCCGATCAGCCGACGCCATCATGAACCGACCGCGAGCGAATTGGCTGCCTCGATGGCGTGGTATTCCACGGTCGGCCTCATGATCGGCGGCCTGCTCGCGGTGGCTGATATCGGATGGCGCTGGTTTCTGACGGACGAGGTCGTGAATGTGTTGCTGATCGTGCTGCTGGTGCTGCTCACGCGCGGCTTGCATCAAGATGGATTGGCAGACACGTTGGATGGATTGGCCGGTGGTCGCACGCCGGCGGACCGGTTGCCGATCATGCGCGATCCACGTGTCGGCGCGATCGGGGCCACAGGATTGTGTTTGTCGTTGTTGCTGCGGTATGCCGGATTGCTCGCCCTTCCCCAATCGTTGCATCTGCCTGTCCTGGTCTGTATGCCGGCGCTCGGTCGTTGGGCCATGGTGGCCGTCGCCTGGTCTTCTCCCTATGCGAGGAGCGAAGGGGGACTAGCCGCGTCCTTTCTCACCCACTTGTCCTTGTATCATGTGCTGCTGTCGAGCCTCGTGTTGGCCGTGGCGCTGGCTGTCGGATTGGGATTCCTCGCGGCGCTTGCGACCATGGGCGCGGGATTGGCACTCGTGGTCCTGGTGCGAACCGGTTGCCGGCAGTGGTTTGGCGGGGTCACGGGAGATCTGCTCGGCGCGACGAATGAATTGATCGAGATCCTCTTCTTGCTGCTGGTGCCGGCCTTGGTGATCGGACGATGACCGGCAAGGATTTGCTGCTGGTGGCGGCGTTGGATGCCTTGCTGGGGGATCCTCGTTGGATGCCTCACCCGGTTAGGGGGATGGGTGCGGTCATTGCCTGGTTCGATGACCGGATCAGGAGCTTCTGCCACTCCGATCAGGCCCTTCGTATCGCCGGTGTGTGCCTCGCAGTAGGATTGCCGGCGGGAATCTATGCTGCCGCGACCTTCGTCATCGGGCAGGCGACCTCGTTCTCGCCGCTGCTCGGCCAAGCGGTTGAGATCGGATTGGCCTATACGACGCTGGCGGGGCGTGATCTTTTCGATCATGTCCAAGCAGTTAGCCGTGAATTGGCGCAGGGGAATCTCCTTGGGGCTCGTGAGGCGGTGGCCTTGATCGTGGGTCGCGACAGCGCAACCTTGACAGAACCTGAGATCGTGCGTGCAACGGTCGAAACGATTGCGGAGAGCACCTCGGACGGCGTGATTGCCCCACTCGTGTACCTGACTCTGGGCGGTGCGCCGCTGGCCTTGGCCTATAAGGCAATCAATACGCTCGACTCAATGGTCGGGCACCGCAATGCGCGCTACGAATATTTCGGCTGGGCTTCCGCGCGGCTCGATGATGTGGCAAATTGGATTCCTGCGCGACTGACCGGCACCTTCATCGCATTGGCGGCGGGCCTGGTAACGAGGCAGTGGCATCGCGTTCGGGAGAGCTGGTACATTTTGCATCGAGACGGGGACAAGCATGCGAGTCCGAACAGCGGGAGACCGGAAGCCGCCATGGCAGGCGCATTGGGCATTCAGCTCGGCGGACGGAATTATTATGAGGGAGTTCCTCACGACGGCGAATTGATCGGTGATGGTAGCGCCGCGCTGACACCCGAGCACATCCACCAGGCCTCGCGCATCATGGTGGCCACCTGTGCATTGGGGCTGTTCTTTGCGCTGCTCTCGTTGTGGCAATTATGACAGGCATCGGCCACGGCGGCGATGTGTATGCCGCGGCTCGCGAGTTGGGACGGGGAATCCATCGTCTTCTTGATTTTAGCGCCAGCATCAATCCTTTAGGACCTTCTCCGGCCGCCTTGCGGACGATCACCCAGGCAGAGCGTCTGCTCCAGCATTACCCCGATCCCACCTGTTGGGATCTGCGTCAGGCGCTCGCGGCGTATTGGCAACGCGCAGCCGACGACTTTCTCATCGGAAACGGCTCGACCGAGTTGATTCACCTGCTGCCCAGGGCCTTGCAGATCCGGCACCTCCTGGTAGTCGGTCCGACGTTCTCAGAATATGCCGCGGCGATGAAGCGCTGTGGAGGCCACGTCAGCATGTTGATGGCGGATCGCGCCAAAGGCTATCGTCCGCCGCTTGAGCAAGTCTTTGCTCCTGCGCATGAGTTTCAGCAGACCGTGACCGGTCGGCCGCCCATCGATGCCGTGCTCCTGTGCAATCCCAATAGTCCGACCGGTTACGCATGCGATGCCGCAGCGGTGAGAAGACTGGCGCGACAGGCAGGTCGTCTCCGGCTGTGGTTCATCGTCGATGAAACGTTCGCCGAATATTGCCATGAAGTCTCGATCTTGTCACAGGCTCTGCCTGGGCGCACGATCGTGCTGCGCAGCTTTACGAAATTTTTTGGACTGCCAGGACTTCGCGTAGGGTACGTGGCGGCGAAGTCGCGCGTCATCGAACAGATCGCGGCACACCAACCTCCTTGGTCTGTGAATATGCTGGCTCAACGAGCTGCTGAAGCCGCGTTGCGCGATGTGCGGCATGCCCGCCGAAGCCTGCGATTCATGGAGCAAGAACGGACGCGAGTGATGAAGGCACTCACTCGGCTGCCGGGTTGTACCGTGTTTTCTTCTGCGGCGAATTTTATCCTGATGGAATTACCGGTCGGGCAGAAGGTGGCAGAGACGGTGGCGGCATTGCGTCGCCAAGG
>JBDTWG010000189.1:0-7043 GCA_040006855.1 Nitrospira sp. | reverse complement strand
GCCGGAATCAAAGACGCCTATGAGACGGGACGCGGGTTATTGACCGTCCGCGCCAAGGTCGCCATCGAGACGGATGAACGCACCGACCGGGAACGGCTCATCGTCACGGAAATTCCCTATCAGGTGAACAAGTCGAAGTTGATCGAGAAGATCGCCGATCTGGCTCAGGAAGACCGCGTGACCGGCATCTCAGACATCCGCGACGAGTCCGACCGCGAGGGCGTGCGCGTCGTGATCGAGCTGAAGCGGAACGAAATTCCCCTCGTGGTCCTGAACAACCTTTACAAGCATAGTCAATTGCAGACCACGTTTGGCGTGAACATGCTGGCGCTCGTCAACAACCGGCCGGAAGTGCTGAACCTCAAGCGGATTCTCGTGGCCTTCGTCGAGCATCGGCGCGAGGTGGTGGTGCGGCGCACGTCCTATGAACTCCGCAAAGCGGAAGAGCGCGCCCATATCCTGGAAGGCCTCAAGATCGCGCTGGACAATCTGGATGCCGTCATCGCCCTCATCCGGCGCTCTCAGTCTCCCGATGTCGCCCGTACCGGCTTGATGCAACAGTTTCAGTTGTCGGAACTGCAAGCGAACGCCATTCTGGAGATGCGCCTGCAGCGGCTCACCCAGCTGGAGCGCAATAAGCTAGTCGAGGAGTATCGCGAGGTACTGAAGCAGATCGAGTATTTGCGCTCGATTCTCGGCAGCGAGGCGCTGGTGCGCCAGATCATCCGCAATGAATTGATCGAGATCAAAGACAAGTATCAGGACGAGCGGCGCACGAAGATCGTGAAGGAAGAAGCCGAGCTGACGCTCGAGGACCTGATCGCCGAAGAGGAAGTGGTGGTCACCATCACGCACACCGGCTACATCAAGCGAAATGCGGTCACCCTCTATCGGGCGCAGCGGCGAGGCGGCAAAGGCAAGATCGCGATGGGCATCAAAGAAGAAGATTTCGTCGAAACCCTCTTCACCGCGTCCACGCACGACTCGCTGCTCTTCTGTACTGATGCAGGCAAGGTCTATTGGCTCAAAGTGCACGAAATTCCAGAAGCAAGCCGAGCCGCAAAGGGAAAGGCGCTGGTGAACCTCCTGGCCCTCTCGAAGGACGAGAAGGTCACGGCCTCGCTTCCGGTGAAAGAGTTCCGTGCGGATCGCTTTATCATCATGGCGACCAAACTTGGCGTCATTAAGAAGACCGAACTGTCGGCCTATAGCAATCCGCGCCAGGGCGGCATCATTGCGCTCACGCTCGATCCCGGCGACAAGTTGATCGGGGTGGATCTGACCGATGGCCAGCGCGAAATTCTTTTGGGCACGAAACAAGGCATCACCATTCGCTTCAAAGAGGAAGATGTTCGACCCATGGGCCGCACCGCTCACGGCGTGCGAGGCATCACCCTGGAGGCCGGCGACGAAGTCATCGGTATGGAAACCATCACGCCTGATTCGACGACCGCGATCCTGACCGTGACAGAAGGCGGTTATGGAAAACGGACACCGGTGAACGAGTATCGCGTGCAGGGCCGCGGCGGGAAAGGCATCATCAGCGTCAAGACGACGGAGCGGAACGGACCGGCCGTCGGGTTCCTCCAAGTCCGTGACGAAGATGAAATCATGCTGATGGCGGCTCAGGGAAAAGTGCTGCGCTGCAAGGTGGACGACATCCGTGAAATCGGACGCAATACCCAAGGCGTCCGCTTGCTGGATATGGATGGTGTTGAAGATCGCGTGGTCGCCGTCGCGCGCCTGGTTGAACGTGAAGAAGGGGTGCCCGACGAGGGTGAATAGGCCCTCTGCCGGCAGCACGTATTTCAGTCGGCTCTTCTGATCATGGTCATGAACCACTCGACTCCGCCGCCGGCCGGGGCAACCACCGGAACCCGTACCAAGCGTCCTCTCGATACGGTCGTCAAAATGGCGCTCGGCGTCCTATTCGGCTCTTTCGCGCTGATCTGGGGCGGGATGTTTCTCAGCCGGCCGGACCGTTCGATTCCTCCCTACAGTATTGGCTCTCAGGAACGCACGTTGGTCGCCGTTCACGTGCCATCCTGGACCAGCGATACGGAGATTCAGACGTTGATCGAGCGGTTCAGAAAAGTCGGCGGTGAAAGCCGGAACTTTGGCGCCATGAAAATTCACCCGACCACACCCGATGACCCTCTAGGGCGTTACCAGCACATCGCGATTTATATCTTCACCGAGGAGGGTTGGACGGAGCCGGAAGTTCTCCATAAATATGTGACCGGTGAGGATGTGAAGGTGCGGGAGGGATTCGAAGGGTCATTGCGCGGTTTCTATCGACTCGACGGACTTGAGGAGGAAGGCCGTCTGGGGCCGATCCTCAAGGGGAAAGACAGCGCGGCGACCGCGGCCTATTCCCGACAGCTTTTCAAGGGGTCTGTCGTGGCCGCTGAGGAGGCAGCTCCGGCTGGCTCAAGGTCTGGACCATAACGGCGGTCAGGTGGTCGCGGAGCGCTGGATCCTGTATGCCTTGAGTATGCAGCGTCGCTTCATTCAGCAGTTCAGCGGTCGGTTGGCGCGGTGGCGGTTCGAGGTTGGCGATCTCAGCAGCGGCTGAACGATTTGAAGCAAACTCGCCAATGCGTAAGACGATCTCGGTGACCAGCGGCTCCCCTGCCATCGTATTCACCTTCTGCAGCAGGACCGGTTTGAGAAAGGAGAGCTGCTGAAGCCACACGGAGTTGTGCACGAAGATCGTGAGCTTCTTGAATCGAATCTGGTCAGGCCGCGTATGGGTTGCGATAGGCTCGCCCACGATGTCCGGCCATTGCCGGCGGAGGCGCGCTTCGAAAAGTTTACTCTCCAGGCCCAACCTGTGGGCAAGACCGGCTAAGATGGAGCCGAATGAATCGAGCCTGCTCTGTCCTCTCATGGCGCTATGATAACAAAATGCGCCGGACGGAAATAGCGCGCGCGAGTGTGATATGACAAAAAATCACGACAAAGAAGATCAATACAAAGTGGTGGCTACCAATCGCAAGGCGTACCACGACTATTTTATCGAAGAGAAGTTCGAGGCCGGTGTCATCTTGCGGGGGACCGAGGTGAAGTCTCTGCGGGAAGGACGCGTCAATCTGCAGGACAGTTATGCGTCGCTCGATGGCGACGAAGTCTATCTGCAGCATTGTCACATCAGCCCCTACTCACACGGCAATCTTTCGAACCATGATCCCCTGCGTAAGAGGAAACTGCTGCTGCACCGGAAGGAGATCAACAAGCTGATGGGGAAGACCCAACTCAAGGGTCTGACCATCGTCCCCTTGCGGATCTACTTCTCGAAACGTGGCCACGCGAAGGTGGAGTTAGCCCTGGCAAAAGGGAAAAAGCAATATGATCGCCGCGCAACCATCAAGGCGCGTGAAGCCAGCCGCGAAGTTGAACGGGCAATTAAACAAAAGAAGTAACTCCCATCCTCCACCGCCGTCTCTTTTACTGATTTTTCCCAGACCTCTCGAACAGGCGATCGCTCCTCCGTCTTCCCTGCGCAGTGATTCTTTGACATCATCCGACAGCCTCTGATTCGGGTCAGCACATGTCCGATCTGCGCCGCTTGGAACTGCATTCCTCGAGGTGTGTGTACGTCATCTCTTGGACGCCGTCTCGTAAGATACTGAAGTATAAGGCAAAGAGATTTGTTTGCTCGGGAGGTATCTTTCTGCTTGATTTAGTACTAACCAGAACTATTATACTAATGTCGATGGAGCGAGTAGGGTGGCGACGAACGTTAATGGAAGAACCGGACCTGCATGACGGTGCACAATCAGAGGAGGTGCGTGGTGAAACATTTCTTTGCGACAGATGAGAGCTGGTCCGGATTGACCCTGCGGCTGACACTCGGCCTGGTGATGTTTCCGCACGGGGCGCAAAAGCTGCTGGGTTGGTTCAGCGGCTTTGGGTTCGATGGCACCATGGGTTTCTTCACTCAGAAGATGGGGCTGCCTTGGATCATCGCGTTCCTGGTCATCATGGGAGAGTTTTTCGGCAGCCTCGGGTTGCTCGTCGGTTTTCTGACGCGATTCACCGCCGCCAGCTTCATCGTGATCATGCTCGGCGCGATCGTGACCACGCATTTGCCGATTGGGTTCTTCATGAACTGGTTCGGGCAACAACAGGGGGAAGGTTATGAGTACCATCTGCTGGTGATCGGCATCGGCCTCGCGCTGTTGATGACGGGGGGCGGGAAATGGTCGATAGATCGACTCATCGCGGAGAAGGTCGAGAGATAAGCCCGGGATGTGGCGGAAGACTCGCGAAAGGGGGAACCATGAACACGATCGGGACAACGCCTACTGAAATCCAGATCCGTCGAGCCGACGAACGTTTCCACACGCAGGCCGGATGGCTCGACTCGTGGCACAGCTTCAGCTTTTCGAATCACTATGATCCGGCCAATACCCATCATGGGCTCTTGCTGGTGAATAACGACGATAGGGTAAAGGCCGGTACCGGCTTTCGCACGCACCCGCATCAGGATATGGAAATTGTCACGTGGGTGCTGGACGGCGAGCTGGAACATCAAGATTCCGAAGGCAACAAGGGGATTATCTATCCTGGGCTCGCACAACGCATGAGTGCTGGAACCGGCATCTGGCATTCGGAAATGAACCCCAAGGCCGACCAGGACGTGCATTTCATTCAAATGTGGGTCGTTCCCGATACTCAGCGGATTGCTCCCGGTTATGAACAGCTCGACATCAATGGGCATCTGGCGAAGGGAGGGCTCGTCCCGGTGGCCTCGGGGAAGGGACACGATGGCGCCATCTCGATTCGACAGAAAGGTGCGGTCCTCTGGGGCGGTCGACTTCTGCCGGGAGAAACCGTCGCGGTGCCGGACAGCGCGCACGTTCACCTTTACGTGGCAAAAGGGTCCGGGCACCTGGAGGGGGCCGGGAACCTGCACACAGGCGATGCCGTTCGGCTCACAGCGGCAGGAGCGCGGAAACTGACGGCGGATGGGACGACCGGAGCCGAAGTGCTTCTCTGGGAAAGTGATGGAACGGTGTCATTCTAAGCGTTCGCGGCAGGCCTGAGTTCAGGAGCTGATAGGGCAATGGTTTTCGGCATGGTCAGGTTGTGGGGTGTCGGCAGGTGCGCGTTTTGAGGAAAAGCGGCAGTAAGCTGCATAGTCAGGACATCTATCTGCAACGGAAGGAGATGAACGATGAACCAGCAGGCGCTGAGTGCGGTCGCAGCGACGAAAGAGCTCGCCGGGATTTTTCAGGCAGGGTCGCATCATATGGTGGGGGATGGGTTTCCCGTCCGCAACATGATTCCAGGCGCCGGCATC
Organism: Nitrospira sp.; assembly: GCA_040006855.1. Taxonomy (GTDB): domain Bacteria; phylum Nitrospirota; class Nitrospiria; order Nitrospirales; family Nitrospiraceae; genus Nitrospira_A. The sequence goes on along the minus strand of JBDTWG010000189.1, from coordinate 1,738 downwards.
GATGAGCAGCTGTCGCCGTTTTTGCTCCTGGATTACCTGGGTCCGGAGCAGTTTCCGCCGACGAATCGGCAGCTTGGTGTGGGCGAGCATCCGCATCGTGGATTTGAGACGGTCACAATCATGTATCACGGCAAGGTGGCGCATCGTGATTCGACCGGGAGTGGCGGCGTCATTGGTCCGGGCGATGTGCAGTGGATGACCGCCGCATCCGGTATTGTGCATGAGGAACTGCACGAAAAAGAGTTTGCCAAACAGGGCGGGCTGTTGGAAGGCATCCAGCTGTGGGTGAATCTTCCGAAGACGGTCAAGATGTCGCCGCCCCGGTATCAGACGCTGGTGAGCAGCGACATACCTTCAGTCGATCTCGACGGAGGAGCGGGCCGGCTGCGTGTAATCGCGGGAGAGTTTCACGGGATCAAAGGCCCGGCGAAGACGTTCAGTCCAGTCCACCTGTATGATCTGCAGCTGAAGGCGGGGCATCGACTCGAACTCTCGCTGCCCGAAGGATTCAATTCGTCGCTGTTCGTGCTGCACGGACAAGTGGTGGTGAACGGATCGCAGCTCGTGCGAGAAGTCGAAATCGCACTCCTCGGACAGAAAGGCGAACGGCTGTCCCTCGAAGCCAAGGAGGACGCGACCATACTCGTGCTGAGTGGAGAGCCGATTGGTGAGCCGATTGCCCGATACGGTCCGTTCGTCATGAACCAGCGCGACGAACTGGTTCAGGCTGCGCAGGACTACCAAGCAGGCAAGATGGGACACTTATCATGACCGATCAGGCCCTCACGATCGACGTGTATTCGGATGTGGTCTGCCCTTGGTGTTACATCGGCAAGCGGCGGTTGGAACAGGCGCTGGATAGGGTGAAGGAGCGGGACTCCACCCGTGTGATCTGGCGCCCGTTTCAACTCAACCCGACCATGCCGAAGGCCGGGATGGACCGTCGCGTCTATCTCGAAGCGAAGTTCGGCGGTCCGGGCGAGCTGAAGGCCACCCAGGATCGCGTCGCCGCCGTCGGGACGAGTACGGGCATCGACTTCGCGTTCGACCGCATTGAGCGGACGCCCAATACGTTCGATGCGCACCGATTGATCTGGTTCGCCCAGCAGCAGGATCGTCAAGATAAGGTCGTCGAGGAATTGTTTCATGGCTACTTCACGGAGGGCGTCAATATAGGGGAAGCTGAAATGCTGGTTTCTCTCGCAGAGCGCGCCGGGCTGGATCGTGACAAGGTCAGCCGGCTGCTACAAAGCGAGGACGGTGTCGACGCCGTGCGACAGGAAGAGGCGCGCGGGCATCAGCTAGGGATCAGAGGGGTCCCCTACTTCGTGTTGAATGGGAAAAGCACCGTGTCGGGTGCGCAGCCGGTGGAGACATTCGTGTCCCAGATCAAGCGCACCACCCGTTGAGGAGGAACTGAAATGGCCGTTCAGGTGTATGGATGCAACCACATCGTCATCGAAGTCACCGATGCCAAGAAGGCCGTGAAGTTTTATGCAGATGTCTTCGGATTAAAGATGCTGCGCGGCGGCGAAGGCGCCGCCTGGTGCACACTCGGCGAGCATCAATTCATGGCCATTTTTGAGGTGGAGCAGCTGCAGCCGGATCGAGTGAAACATTTTGGTCTGATGGTCCGTGATGCACAGCAGATCAAGGAAGTCCGACGTAAACTCACGCAGAAATATAAGTTGAAGCTGCGCCCTGATTTTCGCTGCGATTTCCGTGATCCCTGGGGCAA
>JBDTWG010000188.1:0-7093 GCA_040006855.1 Nitrospira sp. | reverse complement strand
GCGCGGCGTGAAGCTCCGAAGTGGAAGCGCGTGGTGAGATCGGCGCACTGGCTGGGGATGCGGTCCGACGAGCGGCGATGGCGCGACGCGGCCGATCACTAGTTGATGGGCAGGGGGCAGCACGTGTCGCGGACGCGATTCTTAGGCTGTCGGAGGCGCCGACATCATGATTCGGATCAAGATGGGCGAACGATGGATCGGCGAAGGCGAACCCGCCTATATAATCGCCGAAGTCGGCAGCAACCACAATGGCAGTTTTGAACAGGCGCTACGACTGATCGATGCCGCCGCGGAAGCCGGAGCGGATGCGGTGAAGTTTCAGCACTTCAAGGCTGCCAAGCTGTATCCCACATCAGCCGGCGAAAGCGACTACCTTCATACTCCTCGCTCCATCTATGACATTATCCATGACATGGAAACACCGGATGAATGGCTACCGCGCCTGGCCGACCATTGCAGGAGGAGAGACGTTATGTTTCTCTCCTCCCCATTTGACGAAGCGTCAGCCGATCTGTTGGACCCCTATGTGCCGGCGTTCAAGATCGCATCCTATGAAATGACTCATGCACCGCTGTTGCGACATATCGCTCGCAAGCACAAGCCCATGATCGTCTCTACGGGTACCGCTTCTATGGGAGAGGTGCTGCGGGCCATCGAAGGCATTCGGGCCGAAGGGAATGACGACATCGTCGTACTGCAGTGCACCGCCAAGTATCCAACACCCTTCGATGCGGTCAATGCGAGAGCCATTGTGGCGCTCAGAGATGCGACAGGTCTTCCTGTAGGCCTCTCCGATCATTCACGTGACCCGATCGTAGCTCCTATCCTTGCGGTTGCACTCGGTGCCTGCGTCATCGAAAAGCATGTCACCCTCAGTAACTGGCTGCCTGGCCCTGACCACGCGTTTGCTGTCGAGCCGGATGAGTTCAAACAGTTAGTGCAGCGGGTGAGAGAAGCCGAACGTGCGTTGGGTCATGGACGCAAAGAACCGCTTCCGGAGGAACAAGAACTCCGGTCTTTTGCTCGCCGAAGCATTTTCGCGACATGCGACATCCAAAGGGGGGAGCGACTCAGCTGTGAGAATATTGCGGTGTTGCGCTGTGGAAAGCTCGGCTTTGGGTTACCGCCAGACCAATATTCCCTGCTTTTGCAAAGAAAAGCGGTGAGGTTGATCAAGAAAAGCTCGCTCGTGAATTTTGATGACGCGGATGGCGACCAGGATTAAAAGGGCTACGCCGGCGGACGCCGCGTTGCTGTGGCAGTGGAGGAATGATCCCATAGTGAGGAACAACTCTTTCAACACGGAGGTTATTCCTTGGGAGGAACACGCGAAATGGTTCAACCAGCGGGTGGCGGCGGATGATACGCGGATTTATCTTTTAGAAGACAACAGCAAAGTCGTGGCACAAGTCCGTTATGAGAGGAGCGAGGGGTTCGCTCACATCGGCGGTATTTCTGTGGCAGCAGATGATCGCGGAAAAGGCTACGGGCGACAGGTGTTGCAGGCCACTCTATCGCTGGCCTGTGCAGATCTCGGTGTAGAGAAAGTTATTGCGATTGTGAAGAAGGCGAACACCGCCTCACTGCGATCATTTCGTTCAGTCGGTTTCGTGCTCGAGGAATCGGTGATGGAGCGTGGAAACGTGTGTAGTCGTTTGGTCTATTCTTGCCACCAGACACCGGCAACATGAGTCTATTATGGCACGCATGAACGTCGCCGCGAAGACAACGTGATGGTCATCGGTCCCAGTCGAACGAGGTTGTCCGTGCGCGCGACCTATGGGCATAGGGTCAGGATATGAACATCGTCTGCACCATACAAGCTCGGATGCGCTCCACGCGATTGCCGGGCAAAGTCATGCTGCCGATCATGGGACGCCCCATGCTTGAATTGATGATCGAGCGGTTGAAGCGGGTGAATCAAATCGACGCCATCGTGGTCGCAACCACGAGCGATGCAAGTTGCGACGTCATCCAATCTCTGGCTACACGGCTCAACGTCGGGTGTTTTCGCGGCAGCGAGGAAGATGTCCTCGATCGGGTATTAGGAGCCGCACGAGCGGCCCAGGCGGATATCATTGTGGAGACGACAGGGGACTGCCCCGTCGTCGATCCCGACGTGATCGATCAAGTCATCAGTGCGTTTTTGTCTTCTTCTGTTGATTACTGTTCGAATGTCCTCGAGAGGACCTATCCGCGAGGCCTGGACGTACAAGTATTTCCGCTGAACGTGCTGGAGCAGGTCGCGAAGCTGACCCAGGACCCGGTCGACCATGAACATGTGTCGCTCTATATCTACAGACATCCAGAGCGCTTTCGTTTGCGGAACGTCTCCAGCGGCCTTTCTCCGGACGCCGGAGAACTGCGATTGACCGTCGATACGCCGGAGGATTTTGAGCTGGTCACGAAAATTTACGAAACATTGTACTCACTGAAGCCGGACTTCGGACTGGCGGATATCCTCGATCTCTGTGCCCGCAATCCTGAACTGCCCCTCATGAATCAGCATGTGAAGCAAAAAGCCCTCTAAGACGACACAGAGTATCCAGCATGCGAATAGGCCTCGTATTGGACAATCCGAAACGTGATCTGACTGGGCTATGTCTGATCGCCTACCATCTGCTGCAGCAACGGCATGACGTTTTCATCATCCCCATGTATGACCAGGGCTCGGATATGCCGTTTCTTCAATTGGACGCCATTGTGGTCAATTATGCGCGGACAAGCAATGTGGATTTGCTCAAGACGTATAAGCAGTTAGGAATGACGATCTTCGTGCTCGATACCGAAGGTGGCCTCATGCCCGATTTCGGACAGGGCTCGCCCGAGTTCTGGGCAGAACGTGTGCGGGAGATTGGCGCGCCCTCATTCATTGACCACTACATTTTCTGGGGAACTCGTCATTATCAGGCATACCGTAAGCATAGCGGCATCGAAGAGAAACGTTTGCACGTGGCGGGTTCGCCTCGTCACGACATATGTCATCCGAAATGGCGACCGACGCTGCAGCACTCCCGTTCGGGATTCATCCTCGTGAACTTGAACTTTCCTTTGATCAATCCGTGGTGGGGCACAGCCCATGTTTCGGTTGACCAGAACAGCATCGTGTGCGGATCTGCCCGCCAGGAAATGAGCAACACGGCCAAAGTCATTCCTGTTGATGTTGAAAAGGCCCATCGGTTTCAGGACGAACTCCTTTTTACATTGAACGAACTGTTGCGGACCATGCGATCGCTTGCTTTCGCGAATCCGGACAGAACCTTTGTGGTGCGACCGCACCCATTCGAAAACCAAGAAGTATACAAAGCATTCTTTGCGCCCAATGCCAACGTGGTGGTGGACGGATCCGGCGAAGTGATGTCGGTCATTAAGGCCGCGGATCTCGTCTTGCATCTGAACTGCGGCACGTCCGTCGAGACGCGCTTGCTCGGAAAAGCTCCAGTGTCATTGGAGTTCTTGAATTCCGAAGTGGTGAAATACAATGTGAGCGTGCCCTCAAACATCAGCTATCCGGTCAAAGGAATCGAGGAGCTGGATGCACTGGTCAAGGACCCCGATGCCATTCCGGCACCGTATAAAGAGATGGGACCTTACTGTCAGGAACTCAAACCATGGTTCGGAGAGTTAGACGGGAAGGCGGCCGAAAGAGCTGCGAGCATCATTGCGCACCATGTGGTGCTACATCCGCGTATAACGAGCATTGCATTCGGATTGCGCGGCCTCAGTTCCTGTCAGGCGCATCCCAAGGTGCGCCATCTGATTCTCGGTGCGGCGGCGCTTCTCTTTGGTTCACGCCGAGTCGCCGCCTTTCGCAATACGCTTCGTCCTCAACGAGCCATGAAATATACCGACGCATCGAGCATTCAGGAAAAGATACAGGGATTTGCTCAGTGTGACGGGGGTCTCCTAGCGTCTTCGGTCAATTTTGCACATCATGCATTGACCGGTTTCGAAATGAGCACGATCCATCTGGCTCCCTTGGAGCCGATCGGCGCGAAGTCATCATAGCGTGAGCCCTGCTACAGCATGATGTCGCGGCTGAAAGCCAACATTGTTGCGAACTTTGCGGGTGCAGGGTTTGTTTCGACCATTTCACTAGTAGTCGTGCCTCTGTATCTCGGCATGCTTGGGGCGGAAGCCTACGGCCTAATCGGATTTTTCCTTTCCTTTCGCTCAATGGCCGGCATGCTCGACCTGGGGCTCAGTGCAGTGGTCTCCCGCGAAGTGGCGGCGCGAGTGGCTTCCGGATCCGGTCATACCCGACTGGGATCCCTTGTTCGAACGATCGAGGTGATCTATTGGGGGATGGGTCTGGTGGCCGGTGGAGCAATGTTTGCTTGGGCTGCATTCGCGAGCCAAGATTGGTTGAAGCTGTCCGAATTAAGTTCCGACACCGTCATGCTGTCGGCGTACCTGTTCGGCATCACACTGATGGCCACCTGGCCCGTGGCGTTTTATCGAGGACTCCTGAGAGGGCTCGAACAACAAGTGCAGTACAATTTCATTCTCAGTGGTACCGCGCTACTGCGAGCTGTTGGATCCGTCGCGTTGTTGTTCTTTGTTCAAAAGTCTGTGCTGCTATTTCTTCTCTGGCAGCTTCTGGTCGGTGTCGTGGAAGTGCTCATCATGGGTCTGACGGCGTGGTACTATGTCAATCGTGCCGGGGTCGCCCAGGATCGAAGATTTGATTTCGGCGAGATCCAACAGATCTGGGGCTTTATGTCCGGGGTGAGCATGGTCACATTGTTGGGCGTCGCGGTGTCCCAAATCGATCGGGTGATCATCAGCAAATTGTTACCGCTCGAGATGCTCGGCTATTATACGGTCGCATACAGCCTCTCGGTCTCCTTGGGAAGACTTTCCGGGCCCATCGTCACCGCCGTGTTTCCTCGGTTGAGCGCTTATTTTGCGAAGGGAGATGCGGTTGCGTTGACGAATATTCTCCGCCGGTCCTCCAGCTTGGTCACCCTCGTTGTGGCTCCTGTCGGGATAGGGCTGGCTTGGTTTTCCTATGAAGTGCTCTTGGTATGGACACAATCCGTCGATGCCGCCGTGTATGGACAGTCTGCCTTGGCGTTGTTGGCGATCGGGTACGTGTTCAACGCCATGGCTCATTTAGATTCCAACCTGCAACTCGCCGCAGGACGAACGCGGCTTCTCTTAATGTACGGAGCAGTGTCCTCTCTCCTGTATGTTCCTGCTGTGTACTTGGCGATACGGCAGTGGGGGCTTGCGGGTGCGGCCGGCTGCTGGTTGGCATTAAATATGGTGTCCTTTGTTCTGCTGGCTATACTCCGAACCGCTTATATATTGAAGGTTCCTGTTTCTCTAAACGCTTTGTTTGGCAATATGCACTTCGTGCTCATCAGTGCGCTGTTGTTCGCACTGGCTCGTCTGCTGAGCACGTTTGGAAACGTCGGTCCCATGACGACGCTTGCTGTGGCGGTCTGTATCGGCGGGGGCTATCTGCTGTGGTGCCTCCGTCGATATCAGTTGGCGGGATTTCTGCAGTTCCCTTTCTCGTCTCGCTCGGATGGGTGAATGGGGCGAGAGGGAAGTCGACATCGTCCAAGTCTGGCATAGGTGCGGGGAGGACGTCTTATGAAAAAAGAAATACTTAAATCATACTTCCGGCCTCTGTACCATTCCTATATCGCGTTTCGATTCAGTGGCCGTGCGAAAAAGATAAACGACGACTATGCAATGCATTATCGGCATGCTCAGGAAGTCTATCTGTCCAATGGCAACAGCGTTCAATCTGTGCTGACTTCACTCGATCAGGTCCAAGTATCCACTCTCATTCCGGGGTCGATGGAGCGGCCATGGATCTCGTGTCCCGAACACTACTCCGAGTGGGTGCAACGCATGCGTCGTGATGTGGAGAGCCGCCTGGAAAATTCAGCGAATTGTCGCTTCTTTCCTAAGATTAACGTGGCCCACTCTGCGCTTCCGCTTCGGGTAGCTGAGATCGATGCGATGAAGAGGGGATGTTATTGCACTTCAGCTCAAATCTTATAGAGACATCGACGGCTTAGAAGAGCTATGTTCCATGATGATACCCCAGCTGGAGCGGACAGTATTTGGGACGTACCTGATCGTAGATAAGATCTATGCCTATCGCAATCTCGTCAGCCGTAGAGAAAAACAGGTGTCCTGGAGATGGCATGCCGACAACCATCCTCGACAAATAAAGAAAATAGCCCTCTATTTGACCGACGTGGACCAAGATACTGGTGCCATGGAATACCTCCGTTCGACTCGAACCGGGGAGGCGCTGCTGATGGAGCCGAAGCCGCTCCTCGGGGTCAATATTACGGATCGGAAATTAGCGGAATATCATGCCAATGGGTATCAGCCGTATCGGTTGACGGGGAAGAGTGGAACTGCGGTGCTGTTTGATGACAACATCGTCCATAAAGCGAACATACCTATCAAGGGGTACCGCGATGCGATTTTTTTGCAAATACGGCCGTGCACCTTTCGGCCTGAGCGCTACATTGACGAACAATGGACGGGATCCTTTGAGCATGTGGACTTCAATGCCGATCCCTATGAGTACCAGCCCAAGCCTAAGTCTAAGTCCTACATGCACTCTTCTGCCTACTAGCCGGAACGCGGCTCTGTGCGGGTCGCAGAAGGCGGCTCGTTGGTGAGTGACTTTTTCGCGAGGTCACAGGGTATTGAGAGCCGTATCCGGTACAGTCGGTCGTCGTAGTCATCACCACATCGAACAGGAGCAGAGGCAGTATGCCACGGTACGATATTCTTTTTGGGATCATCGCCCTCCGCGAGGTTCGCTTCTTCGGTTTGGCCGCGAAGCGTTTCCGTGAAGAAGGATTATCCGTCGGGTTCATCACCTTCCATGAGGCCGCAGATGGGGTGCTCGACCGCATGGGCTTCGAGTACTTCAGTCTTCAAAAGCTGAAGCCGCGATACCTGCGGGAATGGCAGTGCACGTCAGAGGCCGACCTCGAGAAGCAGTTTGGTGGCGCCGATCCAGACGGCTTGCTTCGCCATGAAATGTTGACCACAAACAGAACGGATCGAGCCAAACACCTTCATAAGGTTGCGGCCTACAGCGCGCTTCTGTCCG
>JBDTWG010000187.1:0-7116 GCA_040006855.1 Nitrospira sp. | reverse complement strand
GCCTGTTCCCTGCGTACCATCAGTCGTAGACGACAGTGACGCGCTCAAGGTACGAAGCCAACGCAGTGAGATCGTTGCGAATCGATTCCGCGTCAGCAGTCTTGGCCGCCTGTTCGAGTCGCGCCGCGATGGCGGTCACTTCGTCGAAGCCATAACTTCCGCCCGCTCCTTTTGCCCCATGGGCCATCTTTCTCACGGTTTCGAAATCCTCTTGTGCCACAGCTTCCGCCATGGTCGTGATCTCTTTCTTCCTATTGGTCATGAATTTTGGGACCAGGGGTTCAAATGAGGCATCAACATGGATTACCACCGGACCAGATCCAAGGTCTGAAGATGTGTGCCCGATCTCACTCATCAAGCTGCCTCCTTTTGTGGGGTCACTCTGGCGTATCGACAGATGGCTTCGAGCAGGTTTTGTTTTTTGATGGGCTTGGTCAAGTGTGCGTCGCAGCCGGCGGCGAGGCTCTTCTCGAGCTCTTTCTGGAAGGCATTGGCCGTGAGGGCTACGATCGGCGTGGGGACGCGATGGTGGTCTTGTTCCCAGTGGCGGATGGCCGCGGTCGCCGCATACCCATCCATCTGGGGCATTTGAATATCCATTAAGACGAGGTCGTACCGGCCGGCTATGAATTTCGCCACCGCCTCCAGGCCATGCTCGGCCATCTCAAGGGTGTAGGGCTTGTCCTTGAGAAATAAGGCGATCACATCGCGGTTGTCTGCGAGGTCCTCCACGAGCAGGATGCGCGAGGGTCCGGTACCCTCCGGACCCGGCGTGTCTGGTCTTGCCACCGGCACAGACAGATCGGCCGCTGGCTCGCTGTGCAAAGCGCGCAGAACGGCATGGAGCAGGGGTGCGCGACGAATCGGTTTGGTCAGGCAGGCTCGGAGCCCGGCAGCAGCCAGCTGCTGGGCGCTCGAGAGGCGGGCCTCGGAGGTCAGCATGATGGCGGGTACCGACCCCAGCGAGGCGTCTGCCTTGAGCGCCGCCGCCAGTTGCCATCCATCCATGCCGGGCATGCGGCCATCGAGCACTACCAGATCGTAACGCGGCTCTCGTGCCGGGGCCTGCCGGAGCATCTGCAATGCCGACGCCCCATCGGACGCCTCATGGACCTCAACTTCCCAGCGCGACAGATGTTCCCGCACCACCAGGCGATTGGTGGCATGATCGTCCACCACGAGAATGCGTCGCCCGGCCAACGTGGATAGTGGGAGATGAGCAGTATCCGGACTGGACTCGATCGCCTGGCGCGCAGGCGATCGAATCGTGACATGGAAGGTGCTGCCACGCCCGAGGGTACTCTCGACCCAAATGGTGCCGCCCATGAGCTCCACTAAGCGTTTGCTGATGCCGAGCCCCAACCCGGTCCCCCCGTACCGGCGCGTGGTGGACGAGTCCACCTGGGTGAAGTTCTCGAAGATGGCCTGCAGCTTGTCTGTCGGAATCCCGATGCCGGTGTCCGCCACGGTAATATGAAGGCGCGCCGGATCTTCCCCCGTGGAATCCAGCCGGACCTCCACCGTCACACCGCCGCGTTCGGTGAATTTAATGGCGTTGCCGAGGAGGTTGATCAGGATCTGGCGCAGCCGCGTGGGATCTCCCTCCACCCACGCGGGGACTTCCGGCGCGACATGAGCCACCAACTCCAATCCCTTGGCATGCGCGCGCGTGGCCAACAATTCGGTCGTGCTCTCGAGTAACTCGCAGAGATCAAACGGGATCGTCTCGAGGTCCACATGGCCCGCTTCGATCTTGGAGAGATCCAGGATGTCGTTGATGAGATCCAGCAGCGCGTTGGCCGCACGGTTGAACCGGTCGACGTAATCCAGCTGGTCGCTGGTCAGCGCCGTCTCTTTCAGCAGATCGGCCATGCCGATGATCGCATTCATCGGTGTGCGGATTTCGTGACTCATCGAGGCCAGGAAGTCGCTCTTGGCCTGGGTCGCGGCCAGCGCCTGATCCCGTGCGTCCAACAGCTCGTGGTTGCGTTCTTTGAGAACGGCCGCAGCGGTGGCCAGCGCCAATTCTGTGTGCTTCCGTTCTGTAATATTCGTGAAGGCGACGACAGCTCCCGTCAGGCTGCCTGCCTCATACACCGGACGAGCGTCGATTTCGGCTGAGAAGACGGTATTGTTTTTTCTCCAGAAACTGTCGTTGTCGAGTCGGCAGCCGGCTCCGGTCTGACAGACCTGCTCCAACGCACAGTGTTCATAGGGGTAGGGGGAACCATCCGCATGGGAGTGATGGATGAGGCGATGCATGGGCTTCCCCAACAATTCCTCAGGGCTATATCCCAGCAGCTCCGCTCCGGCCGGATTCACAAAGGTGCAGCGTCCTTCGAGGTCGATGCCGTACAACCCTTCGGCGGTGGAATCGAGCAGGAGTCGAATGTTCCGATGCAGGCGTTCCCGTTCTTCTTGAACCTGTTTCAGCTGGGAGATGTCCCGAATGGCCGACAGCACGTAGTTCCCATCCTCCATCTCTACGTGGCTGAGGCTGATCAAGACCGGGAACTCGTGACCATCCTTATGGGAGGCGACTAAATCGGCATTCCCGCCCATCGGTCTCGTATAGGGGGCGGCGACATAATGGTCACGGTGTGCAGGGTGATGTGATCGGTATCGCCCGGGCATCAGCGTTTCCACCGGCTGGCCGAGCAATTCTTCGGGGCGATAACCAAAGGTATTTTCAACCACGCGGTTGGCATAGAGGATTCGTCCTGCTTCGTCTGTCATGACAAACGCGTCCGGTGCGGCATCCAGGACTTTGAGGAAGCGAGCTTCGGCCGCGAGTGCACGATGCTGTTCCCGCTGTGTTTGCAGCCAGGCGCGTTTCAGGCTGACGGTGCTCCACAACAGGACTCCAATGAGCGGAACGATCACGACCGATCCGGCCATCCCAATGACAAGGATCGTGGTGAGAATGGGTCCGACGATATCGCGACGATCGACCCGTACCAGAATCCCCCAATGCAGCCGGCCCTCCTCATTTTGTCCTCGCGTGCGAGCATAACCGGTGATCACATGTGTCTGGCGGCGAGGGAACCATTCCTCCACAAATCCTGAGGAGCCATTCTCCACCAACCGCGCAGAGGGGACACCCATCTGTTGGAGATTGTGTTGGCCCTCTTCACGCAGGAACGAATCGGCAATCAAGTCGCCCTGGCTATTCAGGAACTGGTATTCCAAATGCACCGCCGTGCCCCACAAGATTTGAAGTCCCGTCACCGTCTGGGCGAATACATCTTCGAAGGCCGGCATGCCGATCCGGGCGATCAGGCCCCCACGCCATTCGCCGCTTAGGCCCTGGACGCGCGCCAGGAACGTCACCACAAAGACGCCATCGTCCTCCGCGCTCATCGCGGCGTCGTCGATAGCCGTGCGCGCCCCTGCTCGCAAGGTGAGAAATCCAGGATCGCGACTGACGTCTTTCCCGAGCAGAGACTCCTCTGTCGACACGATGACTCGTCCCTGCTCATTCGTCAGCGCTACCCAACTGTATTCAGGGGACACCTGTTGCAACGCTCGGAATAAAGCCTGAATCTCCTCGCGGTTCCGGTTCCGCAGGATCGGCGCGTGGGACAGCAACTCAATATTATTCATGCGTTCATGCAGGACCAAATCAAGTTTACTCGCGATTTCGGTTGCAGCCGTGGCCACGCCTTGTCCTGCATCGGTCACCAAACGCGTCTCGACATACCAAAGGATAATCCCCCCGACGATGAGCGGAAGGGCCGCCGCCACCAGGATGAGCCGTGGAAGCCAATCACGTGAGGCGATGGCTCCATTCTGCCAGGCCTTCATCATGGGATTGCCTGCTTCCGCATTCGAGTCGTGCCGCCTTGAGCAATCATCTGCCTAGGCCGCTCGGCCCACGCGCAGCGTGCTATGTGTCACAATAGTCTCTAACAGCGTCTGTTTTTTGATGGGCTTAGTGAGATGTGCCGTGCAGCCGGCGGCTAAGCTTTTGTCGATGTCATCCTTAAATGCGTTGGCCGTCAGAGCAATAATCGGCGTGGCCTCATGCCCCTGGATTCGTTCCCACGCCCGGATGGTGCTCGTGGCCTGATAACCGTCCATCATTGGCATCTGGATATCCATCAGCACCAGGCCATAAGTGCCAGACTGAAACTTCTGCACGCCCACGGCGCCGTTTTCCGCCATATCCAACTGGTAGGGCATTCCCTTCAAGAACAACGCGATCAGATCGCGATTGTCTTCCAAGTCTTCGACGAGCAGGATGGCCATTGGAGGGTGACTGGAAGGTTCGGGCTGTGCCGGTGTCGGCTTCTGAGCCTCGGGTGAGAACGGCGCCTGTTGTAGCGCCACGGCCAGAGAAGCCAACAGCCGTTTGCGGCTGATGGGTTTGTAGACGTAACTGGCGATGTTCACTTGGTCGGCGCGGCGAGCGGCCGCACGACGCACTTCCGCTGTATGCATAACTAAGGGAAGCGTTGCGCCGTCGGGTCGATGACGGATCGCCTGCGCGAGCTCCATGCCATGCATGTCCGGCAGGACACAGTCCAGAATAGCGAGGTGAAACGGCTCGTTTTGCTGCTGAGCCACGTCAAGGGCCACCATTGCCGCAGCGGCATCGGGTGATTCAATGACCAGGGCGCCCATGCGGGAGAGATGTTCCCGCACGATCATCCGGTGGGTTTCGTTGTCATCCACGACGAGGATGCGGCGTCCCTGAAGGTTGAGCGCGGGCAACGGCGACGAAGATCCCAGAGTTGCCGCCTCCGCCAATGGCAGAACAAATGAAAACGTGCTGCCACGCCCGACGGCGCTCCCCACCTCGATATGGCCGCCCATCAGCCCCACAATCCGTTTCGATATGCTCAACCCCAGTCCGGTCCCGCCGTACTTGCGCGTGGTGGACGAATCCACCTGGGTAAAGCTCTCAAAGATGGTGCCGATTTTGTCCTCCGGAATCCCGATGCCGGTATCCGTGATCGAGAAGCGGAGGTCGCCATGGGCAGATCGATCGCAGGCCCGTTCTACTGTCAGGGCGACCTCGCCGTGCTCTGTGAATTTAATGGCGTTGCCGGTTAGGTTGACGAGCACTTGACGTAGGCGCGTGGGATCACCGAGTACACAGGCCGGCACCTCCGGATGCACGAATGCGATCAGTTCGATTTTCTTGGCGTTGGCGCGGACGGCCATCGATTCTACGGTTCGGTCGACGAGATCGTGGAGGTCGAAGGGAATCGCTTCCAACTCCACGTGGCCGGCTTCGATTTTGGAAAGATCCAGAATGTTGTTGATCAGGTCGAGCAGACCGGCGGCCGCGCGGCTGAAGCGGTCGACATATTCCTGTTGCACCTGCGACAGCGCCGTTTCCTGGAGAAGGTCCGCCATGCCGATGATGGCGTTCATCGGGGTCCGGATCTCATGACTCATGGTAGCCAGGAACTCGGACTTGACCTTCGTCGCTGCCAGGGCATGGTCTCGCGCCTGCTGGAGTTCTACATTTCGGCCTGCCAGCTCAGCCGCGGCATTGGCCAGCGCCTTCTCGGCAGTTTTGTTCTCGGTGATATCAGTGACCGATCCTGCCATCCGGACAGGCAACCCTTCTTCATTCCATACCGCTTGCCCACGCGCGCGAAACCAACGATAGTGACCGGATTTGGTGCGTAGTCGATATTCGACGTCATAGGGTGACTGGTGGCCGAGGTGTGCGTCCACGGCCGCCTTGAAGTCGCGCTCGTCATCCGCATGGAGGCGCGAAGCAAGGCTGGCAAAAGTATTGGCGACTTCGTGGTCCTCATATCCGAGCAGTTCCTTGAATCGGGGGGAGTAATACATGTCATTCGTCAAGACATTCCAATCCCAGATTCCGTCGCTCGAGCCTCGTACGGCGACCTGATAACGTTCCTCGCTCGCGCGCAAGGCGGCTTCCGCCTGTTTGGATTCAGTCAGATCTTTGGCGATCCCCAGGTACCCTGTGATGTAGCCGGAAGCATCGCGCATCGCGGTGACTAAGAGCGTGACCGGAATGTGCTGGCCGTCCTTCCTGAGATACGTCCACTCGCGTTCTTCGTGCGTCCCTCGTTTGACCTCTTCTACGAGTACGTCGAATCCTGCGATAGGTCGTCCACAGTGCTCGGACAGCTCCCGCCCGCGTGATTCGATTTCGGATTGGAGATGAAGAACAAGCGGCGTCTGTCTCCCGATCATCTCGTCGGCGTCATAGGCCAACATCCATTCCGCCCCGCGATTGAAGACGGTGATCACTCCCTCGAGATCCATTGCAATAATGGAGACTTCCGTGGCTGCGTCCAGCACCGCCAACAGCCTTGCTTGTGCATCCAGAATTCCATCCCGAGCCGCCTTTTGCGCGGTTTGATCCCGGCAGGTCCAGAGCAGCCAGTTGTCCTTCTTGTTCTGCTCAGGAAAGAGCGCGAGAGAGATTTCGGTAAATACGGTGGCACTGATTTTTTTTCTTCCGATGGCTTCACCGTGCCAGGAGCCCCGTTCAATGAGCAGGGGAAAAAACACCTCTTCGATTTTGACCACCCATTCGGATGCGTACAGCTCTTTCCAAGACTCTCCGATGAGTTCATCCGGCTCATATCCAAAGATGGCCGCATAGGCCCGGTTGATATAGGTAAAACATCCGGACTGGTCGAGCAGGGCGATCCCGTCAATGGCGTGATCAAGGGCAAACAACAGTCGTGCGTGGACCAGATCGGATTGTTTCTGCGCCGCAAGGCCTTCCGTCAATTGCCGATTATGCAAGCGCAGATCCAGTTGGCTGACGACCTGGCGTCCCAGTGCGGAAAGTGCTTCCCGTTGTTCCGAGGTCAATTGCCTGGGAACCTGGTCCATAACGCTGAGCGATCCGATCGCATGTCCATCTGCGTTCAGGAAGGGAACCTCGGCATAAAAGCGAATGGACGGAGGTCCTGCCACCTGTGGGTGCGCTGAAAATCGCGCATCGGCGAGCGCGTCAGGCACTTCGAACAGATCGCGATGGAGGATGGCATGGGCGCGAAATGCACAGTCCCGGGGCATTTCGCAGGTCGGCAATCCTTCCCGTACTTTCGACCACTGGCGAAAGGGATCGACCAGGTTAATGCGCGCAATCGGCACCTGACAGATCGTTGCTGCCAG
>JBDTWG010000186.1:0-7162 GCA_040006855.1 Nitrospira sp. | reverse complement strand
GAGGAGGTACGGGTTGGGCCGTCGGTAATTGTCACCTGCTGAGATTCTAATGCCCGGATCGTGTCGTCCAAGTTTTCAACCTCAAAGGCGAGGTGCACCAGATCTTCTTGCACGGTGACCGGTCCGCTGGCAGGAAAACTACATAATTCGATCAGCTCGTCGCTGTTGGGCACTTTCAGAAAAGCCAGATGCGATCCGCGCGGGGACACTTTGCGTTCCATGACCTCCAGACCCAGCACATCCTGGTAGAACTGGATGGTTTGATCGATGTCGCTGACCCGCATGCGGGTGTGGAGCAACTTGCGAACTTTCATGATTGTTCCCTTCGTCGGCCGCTGAAAACATCCTCCAGCTGCGTTCTCAGTCGCTCGAACCCCTCAACGTACCCTGCCCGCGTACGCCTCGGGGTCCTCGTTCCTTGCGGCCTTGCTGGAAAATGTTTTGAGCAGCCTGTGGAATGATCCCAGTAAAGACTCGAAAGAGAGATTCAGGAAAGATCTGACCATAGGCATCTCACTTTACTTCGGTCTCGCTGGTCCGGCCGTCTTGCGGAGGAGAATCTCAGCATAGCCTGGAATAAGAAAATTTGGCATGGGACCGATTTCTTTATAACCTTGTCTGCGGTAGAAGGCACGTGCGCCCTGATTAAAATCCGACACGCAGGCGAATAGGTTCTTGGCCCGGGCGAAGGTGAGCGATTCGATATGAGACAGTAGCCGGCTCCCGAGGCCTGTGCCTGTTGCGGAAGGGGCGATGCCGAGCAATTCCAGGTAGTCGCCGAAGAGGAACTTCCGTCGCACAATGGCGATTCCCACCACGGTTCCGTCGCCTTCCATCACAAACGTGTCACGTCCTTGCGGCATCGGTGAGAAGATCTTGCCCCAATCTTCGGCGGTAAACCCGAGCCGCTTCCAGGGATCGGAGTCGGTGAGGATGTGGATCACGGCATCCCGATCCTCCGGCCGCATGTTGCGGATTATGGCTGGAGGGGGGCTGTGGCTTGGTTGCATCGTAAGAGATCCGATACCGTCATGGGGGTCAGGCCCTTGTCAGGCAGGAACGTGGTGGCTAGGGTTTCGGTCACTTCGCGGGTATGTTTACCCTTCCCGTTAGCATGCAAGACGATCACACTGCCCGGCTTCATTCGTTTTCGCACGCGAGCCAGGATCGCGTCGGCACTGAGGGCCGGGTCGGGGTCTCCGGATTCGATATTCCACAAGATAAACCGCAGGCCCAGGTCTTTCACCGCTTCCACCGTCTGATCGTTATATTCCCCATAGGGCGGTCGAAACAGAGTCGTTGAACGGCCATATTTCGTCTTGAGGATTCGCACCGGCCCCAGGATTTCACGCTGTTGTTCCTCCGGCACATGCATCGGGAGATGCGCATGCACCTCGCCATGCGTCCCGACTTCGAAAAATGGAACGGCCAGCAGCTCTTTCACCTCGGCATCGTGTTTGGCCATCCATCGGCCGGACATGAAAAATGTGGCTGGAACTTTATTCGTAATGAGGAAATCGATCAACTCGCGGTCGAATCCCGAGGCGGTCCGCACCGGACAGAGATCATAGGTCAGCGCCACCGCCGGGCAGGAGGGTGAACCGGCCTTGATGACCTGTGCTTCCGCTAGATCGCCATGCGCGACCAGCGCCAACGCGCAGATCGCCGATAGAGTCACTCGCCACTGTTTCCATCGCATGGAGGGGAGTATACCCGATGACAAGAAGCGGCGATAGTTGACGGTCTGTCAGGGTGGCTGCTACGGTGACAATATGCAGGGACCTGCTTGGCAAATCGGTCGAGTGTTCGGAATCCCTATATACGTGCATGCCTCATGGCTCTTCGTGTTCTTCTTTGTGACCTGGTCGCTGGCCACGGGTTATCTGCCCGACATGTTACCCGGTCTCTCAGAGCCGCGATATTGGGGGATGGGCAGTGTGGCGGCGCTTCTGTTGTTCGCGTCGGTCCTGCTGCATGAACTCGGTCATTCCATCGTTGCCCTTCGTTATCACATTCCGATCGGCCAGATTACATTGTTCATCTTCGGCGGTGTGGCGCAGATGCGGAAGGAACCGCCGCATCCGCGGGCGGAATTCCTGATCGCCATTGCAGGCCCGATTGTCAGCTTCCTTTTGGCGGGGTTGTGTATGGGCTTGGTCTTGCTGCTGGAATGGCTCCCGGCCGGGACGTCTCTGCAAGGATTAACGGCGCTCGGCGCACTGCTCGGGATGGTCAATACGCAGTTGGGCCTCTTCAACCTGCTGCCGGGATTCCCGCTGGATGGCGGCCGAGCCTTGCGGGCGGGTCTCTGGGCTTGGAGCAAGGATTTCTATCGCGCCACGAGCCAGGCGGCGTTGGTCGGATTGCTGTTTGGAATCAGTTTTGGTCTGTTCGGGGCCGTACTGCTGGTCGGCGCACTCTCCGGGAGCCTGTCGAGCGCCCTGGCAAGTAGCGGGGGCTGGATCGTGCTGCTGGGCGCCTTTCTCTTCACGGCGGCGCGCGGGAGTCGCAAGCAGGCGGTCATCCGTGCGTCGTTGGCGTCGGTACCTGTCCGTGAGCTCATGGTCAAGAACGTGGTGTCTCTTTCCCCGGACATCACGCTGGAAGAAGCCGTGAACCAATATTTCCTGCCCTACGGTTACGGAGGATTTCCCGTGGTGCAGGATGGGCGGCTCCTGGGTATCGTGGCGGTGCGTGATGTGCAGACCGTCAACAATACCCAGTGGGCGTTTCGCCGGGTTGCCGATGTGATGCAGACCTCCAATGACGAGATGGTCGTATCACCGGAGGCGTCGGTGATACAGGCCTTGGAGAAAATGATGTCGTATGGAGCGGAGCGGCTGATCGTGGTGCAGGACGGGGAACTACTCGGGTTGCTGACGCGCGCCTCTATCGGCAACTTCATCGAGCAGCGACATCCTTCCAAGTAGGTCATCCCGCACCGCCTATGCTTTGCCACAGGATGCTCAAAATGGCCGTCCAGCAAGGCCGCAGCGAGTAAAGGGCCGAAGCGTACCCTTGCGGTACGTTGAGGGCCTGAACGATGCGAGAACGCCGCTGGCGGACATTTTCAGCATCCTGTCATTCTTCGGCCCTGGCGACGGAAAGGTTTTGGACGATGGCCACGCGGACGAGGTGCACGACGAGCAGAAAGCCCTACACCACGCAGAAGAAGTTGAAGGCCACGCGATAAAAATCCACCAACAGGATCGGCAGGCAGAGCGCAAAGATGAGGCTGGCCATGAGCGTGACCAAGGTGAGTCGTCGGCAGAACTCATAGGACGGCTCCCGCCCGATCAGTTTCAGCGCTTTGGCATAGCGACTGGCTCGCTGGAGGCGGGAGGCGTGAAGATCGGAGGCTCCCATTCCCCAACGATGCAGCGCGAGATATCCCGCCGCGATCACCAGCCAGGGTGCCGTCCAGAGTGGCCAGTAGGACGAACCGGCATAGGGTTCGGACAGAACGAGAGTGCCGAAAGACGGCGCATAAAGAAGCCCCAGCACTAACGGTAAGAGGCGCTCATCACCGGGCCGCTCGTTGTCCGGGCCGCCATGGATGAGTTCCCGTTCGAAGAGCGGATACCCGTATTTGAGCACGACGAGTGCAATCGCGGCGCTGAACGTCTTATCTGGAATATATCGAATACAGTTCTGAAACCAATTCACGATGGTCCAGCCTAGACTGTCTCCCCACGTCAGCCCGATTACCGACTCGAGATAATGCCGCACCATATCTTCCCAGAGGCTGACCGTCAGCTTCAGAGTGGTGGCCACGTCAGGGGTCAGCGCAAAGACGGAATCCTCGCCCAGCGCCGCCTGCACGAAGGTGCCGGGTATGCTCATCACCACCGCGCCCAGGACTCCAAACGACAACAGAAACCACACATGGGTCAGCAGGGAGTTGCGACCGCTCCGAAGGTAGGTTCGGAAGCCGGATTGTCTCGCCATGAGGCCCCAAAAGAATCCGCCGGTCATATTGACCAGCGACCAAGGAAAGATCACCACATCGGCTCCGGCCTCGGGATAGAGGAGCCAGTTGACGACGGAGTTCGATAGGAGGGCGGCCATGGCGCCCCACCAGGGACCCAGGAGAAAGGCTGTCAGGGCGGTACCCGTCATGTCGAGAAAGAGAATGCTGTGCAAATGTCGGCTGAGGGTCAAGCCGAGGTAGTTCAGCAAGACACCGGCCGCCACGATGACGCCCGTTTCATACAGAAACAGCGAGGAGGATTTCTGCAACACTTTGGCATCGAGGAGATCGGCCGACCTCGGCCTGGCGCTGGGAGCAGGGTCAGGGGACAAGCCTGGCTTCTTGTCTTTTGGCGTTCCGAGGCGCTCCTGAAGGTGCAGCACCTTCTCTAGGATGGAGAGCACCGCAGCCAGGAAGCCTGCCACGGTGCCCCCTAACATGAGGAGGTCTTTGTCGAAGCCGTTGAACATCGTGAAAATTCGTGTGGGTTGCAGGCTGATCCGACGGTCTCATGATTTTATCAGGCCCGGGCGAGGGCGCTAGAAAAAGCCGCGAATGAGACAGGGAGCGCAGGATGCGACCAGAGCCTACTGGGGAAGAAGATCGGGCGCAGAGGTTAAGAGGGAAGGACGCCGACACTGATAGGTGTGGGTGACGACTGCACCCAGGAGGACGAGCGCCGAAGAGTAGTAGACCCAGAGGAGTAGCAACACCACTTCGAGCAATGAGCCGTACATCTGTGTGTATACCGCGGCATCTTCCAAGTAGGTCACGAACAAGACCTTGGCGGAGACCCACAGCAGGCTGAAGACCGCGCCTCCGATGGTCGCCTCTCTCCATGTGGGCCGCTGGTGCGGAAGAAATCGGTAAAGACAGGTGACGGAGGCGAAGGCGAGCAGGAACGGCAGTGAATAGGTGAGCAGAAAATCGTGCGCGGTGATCGCAACCAGATCGAGTCCCCACAGGCGCGGCGCATAGGCAGTCAGCAATTCGATGGCCTGTGTGGCAACAAATGAGATGAGCGCTAGAAAGCCGAGCATCCAGATCATGGCCACGGCCACGAGCGTCGAAATCAGCGGATGCCGCTTGGCCGCCGTGCCGAACACGGTATTCATGGCATAGTCCAGTTCATAAAATACCAGCGCGCTGAACCAGCCGAATGCGAGAAAGACCGCCCATCGCACTTGCTCCTGCTCCGCCACGCGCCGAATGTCTTTGGCCAGACGTTCTCCCATGCTGGGGAGAAATCCCTTCAGGAATCCCAGTAAGAATTGATAGCCGATGACATCCTGGCTGACGATGAAGCTGATGCCGTAGAGCAACAGGAACACCATGGGAAACAGGGAGAGCAGAGAGAAGAAGGCCAGCGAGGCGGCCAGACTGAGACAGCCCCGCCGCCGGAAGGTGTCGAATACGTTGGAGAGAAACGATAATCCGATCATGCAAGCCCGCCTTGAGCAACGCCGATGCGGTTAGATGACCTGGGCTGGGTGCGGCCAGCCCTGTGGTGAGGAATGTCGGCGCGCCACGATAACAGGAAACGCGGAAGGTTGTATGAGGACGCGACAGACGCCCATCCGCTATTTCAGTAACGGCGCGGCATGGGTGGCCAGCGACCACAGGCCGTTGGGGAACAGCCCCAGGAGCACGACGCCGGCGAGGGCGCAGGCGAGGACGAACGACAGAGCCGGAGAGGTTTCGAGTTGCGACTGAGATTGTGGCGAGCCTTCGGGCTCCCGCATGTACATCACCATCACAATTCGCAGGTAGTAGAAGGCGGAGATTGCGGCGAAGATGACGGCGACGACGGCCAGCCATGCCATTCCGCCGTTTACGGCGGCCATGAAGATATAAAATTTGCCGATGAAGCCTGCCGTCGGAGGAATGCCGGCCAGCGAAACCAGAAACACCAGCATGAAAAAGGCCCCCAAGGGTTCACGTTTCGCCAGCCCCGCATAATCTTCGATGTTGTCGCTCTCCTGCCCGTCCTTGCGCAGCATCCCCACCAGCGCAAATGCGCCGAGCGTCATGAACGAATAGATGGCGATGTAGAGCAACACGCTCGCGAGTCCGGTTGAGCCTGCCATTCCCCCTTGTCGGCCCGCCACGACAACCCCGATGAGGGCGTAGCCGGCATGGGCGATGCTGGAATAGGCCAGCATGCGCTTGATGTTGGTTTGCACGATCGCGACGAGGTTGCCCAGCGCCAGCGTCGCCAGGCAGATGACGGTGAACAGGATCGACCAATCCGCGCTGACCCCTCCCAGGCCTTCCACGAACACCCGGAGAAATGCGCCGAAGCTGGCCGCCTTAGAGGCAACGGCCATGAAGGCCGTGACGGACGTCGGCGCTCCCTGATAGACGTCCGGGGTCCACATGTGAAACGGCACGACGGCCAATTTGAATCCGAATCCAACCGCCAGTAACACCAGGGCCAGGGACAAGAGTGGATTGCCCGTTCCCTGCGCGGCGATCGCCTCCGCGATCACGGAAAGGCGGGTGCTCCCGGCCAGTCCGAACAACAGCGAAATGCCATACAACAAAATGCCGGATGAAAAGGCTCCCAGCACGAAATACTTGGCCGAAGCTTCCAGCGAACGCGTTTCAGTTCGCTTGAGTCCGGCCATCACGTAAAGCGAGAGGGACATCAATTCGGTGCCGAGGTAGATCGTGAGGAGATCGGCGCCGGAGACCATGACCATCATGCCGGCCAGTGCCAGCAGGATGAAGCCGTAGTATTCGCCGATGTTCAATCGCTCCGCTTTGAGGTACGCGAGGGACAGCAGGACCGTAAGCCCCGTCACGATATACAGCAGCAGTTTCCAGAATGCCCCATACGAATCGATCACAACCAGATTGCTGAAGGCATACTGGCGACCCGTCAATTGAGAGGAGGTGAGGCCTAGGCAAATAGCCAGCGCTGCCAAGGTCAGCCAGGCCAGGAGGTCCTTCTTTGAAGCCGCAAGGATAGGGTCCAACACCAGGATGAGGCAGGCCGTGCCGATCACCACGAGTTCAGGAAGGATCGCGAGCAGGTCTTGTATGGGAATCGTCATCGTGCGGTGGCCTGTTCAGAGGATGGGTTGGAAAGCGATGTGGCGATCGCGGCAGTGGGGCCTGGTTCGGCGCGATGCACCGGCCGGGGCTGGATCGCAAACGCCGGTGTTTTTGGTGCGGCAAGCAAGTGTGCCA
>JBDTWG010000185.1:0-7178 GCA_040006855.1 Nitrospira sp. | reverse complement strand
CCATACTCATGCAGATGCTCCAACCGTATTCCCGGCTCGGAAGTTCGAGCCTATCGGTACAGAATCGGCACTCTCACCTCCAGGGCTATGCAATCGAGTAGGAGGAATGCAGAACCCAGCGCACGCCTGTCGGCATCAGCCCATAGACCTTCTATCGTTTTTCGAACGGTTTGGTAAATGACCCTGGTCACTCACCGGTTCTATCATCCAGACAAGTCCATTCCCACCACGCAATAATCTGCAGTCTGCTGTGTCCTTCTAGCACTACGTGCCACCCTGACACAGAACAACAGCCACCCTCCCCTGTGTTCTTCTCGGCCCATGCACATTCCACAAGGGTCGTTGCAACGCCAGCCCCTCTCCACTTCCATGGCATCACACTTGCTGATGCCTAGCTCTCAGACAAGAGAAGCGATTCCCGCCTGTATGGATAGCCGGGCCGTCTTCCGCGGGTGTCGCTCGGATAGACAATCGTTGGCCCAGGGGTATCCAGGGAGGCTCCTATGGATGGATATGGCAAGCGAGTGCTGATAGTAGAAGATGACAATACAGCGAGAGACATGCTCGCGGCGATTCTCGTACAGGCCGGCTACAATGTCCATACGGCGAGTGATGGGCAAGGAGCATTGATGGAAATGAAGCGGAGACACTTTGATGTGGTGGTCACGGACTATCACATGCCACGCCTCAACGGGATGGAATTGTTGTCGCTCTGTCGAATCGTATGGCCGGATACGCCGGTAGTGATCGTGTCGGGAGACCCTGCCAATATGTCCGACGTGGCGATCCACCAGGGTGCCCAGGCCTGGATACAGAAGCCGTTTGAATCCTCTCGCCTATTAGAAGTCCTCCGACAGGCATTGCATGCGAGCACAGAGGATCATTCGCACAACATCCTGCATCCGACGATCGGTTAGGGCCCGCACCGATGCCGGGAGACAGCTGACAATGTCCGGGATGAGCGCGATTGGCTCGCCGTCCTCTCCTTCGTATGAATAACCAAGGGACACAAAAGGAACCTTCATGGCACAACGGGGTTTTGCTTTGGGATTGCTCCTAAGCGCGGTTACTGGCCTCTCCGGAGGTTTTCTCGGAGCCACCTTGGTCCCGTCGAATTCCGGCATGGCCCAAGACGGCTTGGAGGCGCAGCGCACCGTCATTCGTGCGGAGGAGTTCCAGCTCGTCGACCGGATGGGGACCGTTCGCGCCCGAATCGCCTTCTCTCCGGACGGGGATCCCTATCTCGCCATGACAAACCAGGCTGAGATGAACATTCTCTGGCTGGGGCTGTCGAACGAATCCGGCCTGGCCATTCGGGATCTTGATGGGAAGACCCGTCTGGTCTTGAGTCTCGATTCCGCCGGCACCCCCTCACTTGTCGTGAGAGACCGGCAGCACCGAACGAACTCATTTCATCCGTGACCGGGAGACGTTCGCTCGAATAGCGCTGCATAATCGGCACAGGACGGCGGACACACCGTTCACGCGACACGGTAAGAACTGTCCAGACAGGGTCGACCGTTCGCCGGGGAGCGCCCCTGCTTGAAAAGGAAACCGACGATGCCTACGACATGCGAGTTTGATCTTCTCTGCATCGGCAGTGGGCCGGCCGGGCAACGGGCTGCGGTGCAAGCTGCCAAACTCGGCAAGCGGGTGGCGATCATGGAGCGACGACGAGTTCTCGGCGGGGTCTGCGTGGAAACAGGCACCCTACCCAGCAAGACATTCAGGGAAGCCGTCTTATCCTTCGTACAGACCACTCAGCATGTTGAACATCATCTCGGCAATCATTCAGAGAGTCGTCCCACTGCCGAGCAACTGCTGGTTCGTGTCGCAGACGTCATTCGCCGTGAGGTCGGGGTAGTAGCCGACCAGCTCCGTCGGAACGATGTCGTCCTTATTGAAGGGCAGGCCTCATTCCAAGATCCCCATACCGTGCTCGTGAGGAACGGCGACGACACAAGGACCGTGAGCGCATCGAACATCTTGATCGCAGTCGGTACGGTTCCGGCCCTTCCGGACGGTGTGCCAATTGACGGTGACATCATTTTGAGCAGCGACGACATGCCTCGGTTGAAACGGCTTCCTCGGACGATCGTGGTGGTCGGCGGGGGCATTATCGGGGTTGAATATGCGTCGATGTTGGCCGCGCTGCAGATCAATGTCACACTCGTCGACAAGCGGACCAGGTTGTTGGAGTTCCTCGATTCAGAAATCGTGGAAGAGTTGATGCATCAGATGCGCAACCGCAACGTCACCTTTCGACTCGGCGAGGCCGTCGAGCGCTTGGAGCTGAGTCCGGATCAGCCGCCGCGGGCTGTAACCCTGCTGGAATCGGGCAAGCGCATTGTATCCGAGTCGGTCCTCTATTCCATCGGGCGTATCGGGGCCACTGAATCTTTGAATCTAACGGCAGCTGGTCTCACCGCCGACAAACGCGGGCGACTCAAGGTCGACGATCGGTTTCGCACCGAAGTGCCACATATCTTTGCTGCCGGCGATGTGATCGGGTACCCAAGCTTGGCCTCGACATCCGCTTCCCAAGGGAGGCAAGTGGCCTGTTACGCCTTCGGAATCGAGGCGGACCCAATGCCGGACCATCTCCCGGTCGGCATCTATTCGATTCCGGAAATCTCCATGGTGGGACCGCCGGAACATGAGTTGACCGAGCAACGCATCCCCTATGAGACCGGAGTCGCTCGCTATCGGGAGATCGCACGCGGTCAAATCCTGGGAGACAACAGCGGGTTGCTGAAGCTGCTGTTCCATCGGGAAGACCGGCACCTCCTCGGTGTCCACGCCATCGGAACCGGCGCGACCGAGCTGATTCATATCGGGCAGGCCGTGCGCGATCTCGGAGGAGATCTGAACTATTTCCTGAAGACCGTGTTCAATTATCCGACGTTAGCGGAATGTTACAAGGTGGCAGCGCTGGATGCATTCAATAAACTGTCGATGTGACGGATCGGCATTCGTTCGCAGCACGTCGAGAAGCCGGTGATGCAATGCCTTTACCACTGCCTGAAACAACCCCGCGATGAGCGATTCTTCTCGACCCTGTCGATCATCGGCCTATGCCTGCTCGTCTCCGCATGCACAAGCGTGGACATCATCCTGCTGACCAGCGACACGTTTCCTCCCAAGGGCTCTGCCGACGAGGTCGCTGTGCTGGCACAGACACCGACCCGGCCGCATCGAGAACTCGCAGAATTACGAATTGGCGATAGCGGGTCCAGCTTCGCGAGTCTGCAGCGCAAGATTTTAAATCGGGCGGCAGCCCTTGGCGCGGATGCAGTCGTCTTTGCCGCGCCGCAAACGCAGACCCAACACCAGGTGGCCTACGAACCGTTATACGAGCCGTGGGACTCCAACAGCCCGTATTACGGACTTCCGTGGGGTTATGGTAGCTATGGCGGCCCTGGAATTGCCGGTCCCTATGGATTATGGCCTCTCTGGGGCGGAGGCTACTCCGACAGCATCGCGGTTCCCTACGACGAGGTCACTAGAATGCTCATGGGAACAGCCATCCGTTACACGGATGCGCCAAGCCTTCGCGATCCCAACGTATCAGGCAAAGCGCGATTCCATGATTCATCTGGGGGAAGGTCGGACAGGCGAGGGGTACCGATCACCCTCTTTCAACACAACGAGAGTCTGGCAACGAGTCGTTGTATTGCTCCCCGGAATGACCGGAGAAGGATATCGTAGGCATGCACAGACGGAGAATGCTGCACATCGTGGCGTTCTTCTGCGTGATCCTGCTGAGCGCGGGCTGCGCCAGGGACCGGGGGCCCGGCCTAGCCGGGATTTATCAAACATGGGATGACGTCATCAGTCGTTGGATCGGACAACAGAAGACGGATCTCTATTACGAACTCGGACCGCCGCAGTTTCATAAAGAAGCACAAGACGGCATGGAAGAGCTCGTATGGGATATGACGCTGTCCAGCCTGCCGGGTCAAGCGGAGATCTACAATACGCTTCCGCTCTATGGCGGACTGGATTGTCAGCTCTTTTTCTTTGCCGATGCAGAAGGGCTCATCAAGTCCGGCCGGCGAGTGGGATGCGAGTAGCGCTCATGCCCGGTCTCTCATCATGACCCATATCTGCAGCAGCGCGAGCAGACATCGTCTCGCCTGCTCACCAGAAGGCTGGTTCGCCTACGCAATGCGCTACGGTCTACTCATCTGTTCGCTTGCCATTTTAGCCGGCTGCGTATCGGTCAGTGTGGAGCCGTTGACCCACGAGTCGTATCCGCCGCGCGGACATGCTGAGCCAGTGCAGTGGTTGGAGACCGAGCCTGCCTCTCCGCACATCAAACTGGCCCGGATCATTGCGACGACTCAGAGTGCGGATGAAGACCGGCTGCGCGACAAGATTCTGGTTCGTGCCGGCACGATGGGAGCTGACGCGGTGGTGCTCGGGAAATCCGACATCTTGGAATCACTGGGGCCGAGCCCACGCTATGAATCCACCTTGGGACCGGCGGCGGATAGTTTCAGTCCATACGCAGGCGCCTGGGGGTGGTGGGATCCATTCTATTACGACTCCTGGAGTTTCGTGCAAAGCACGGCGGACCAGCCTGAGCGCACAGAATATTTGTCTGGCACAGCCATTCGATATCTACGCCAGAAATGACCGCACCATGGCGACCGACCGGAGAGGCTCGTGAATGGAGTTAAATCGTCGACGGGTCGCCACAACCATCGCTGCAATGGTCGATGGGAGCGTGGGTAGGCCGTTGTGCGCGAACAGTCGTGCCCCAGTTGCGGGAAATATCCTTCTCGTTCCGACTGCCAATTCAGTGACGAGGACACGTGCGACATTCAGAGGGAGGAGGAGTCTTTCATGAGGGAGGAGATATGAAGGCACAAAGACTGTGGGTAATGGTCGGAGCCATTTTCGCGATGGGTATCGCGGGCTGTGCCGGCACAAGCCATCTCAATCGCGAACCCATCGCGCCGGACGACCCGGTGATTGGGCTCTTGAGCAAAGGCATCACGCAACTGACCGTCAACATCAACACCTTGTCGAAGCGCATGAACGACGTTCAACAGATGTCGTCGGGAACGGACCCTGGGCTCCAGGAGCTACGAGCGTTGGACTTGTCGGGATGGCAGTTGCATCAGCAGCAATGGGTGTTACAGCGCGATCATCTCCTGTTGGCGCGAGACACCCTTCAGCAGGTCCATAAGAACCCAGGCGAGAATGGACGATTGCTGGACCAGTGGCGCCAGCACTGGCAGCAGTACGTGAAATCTTTGGAGGAACTGCGTCTGCAACGACAATCCTTAGAGCGTAAGCATCTGGAGGTGGAAACCCGCTTGATCGAACAGAGGCTTCAGTGAATGCCGGCAAACAGAAGGGCGTGCCAGAGACTTCGTCGGAACGGGTGACCGCACCGAACAGACTTGTTTATAGGCCATGCTCTTTGCAGTGCCACGGATTCATGCTGTGCACACAGTGCGCCAAAGAGCACCTGATGCCCAAGCCATACTTTTTATTGATGGGAGACGGAGGAAGTCATTGAGCCCGCAACCCGCGGAAATCACCATCAGCACATCTGGCACGGTGTTCAACTACCCTACCTTGTCGGCGGTGACGAAATGGCCCTCTTAAGCGGCTCTAAGAAACCGGCTCGCGAGGGTTGTAAACCCATGATCGATCCCGAAAAACTCGCCATCATTCTCCAGAGACACTGGGATTCTATGAGACTTGTGGGAAACATCGTCATCTTTGTGATCCTCTTTTCGCTCATGTTCTTCTTTCTCCATGCAACGGATATCACCAAAGCTGTGGTCAGGGATGATTTGGATGACCTAGGAGGCATCCCATGGTTGTACTCGGCAGTCTGTCTCATTTTCAGCATCTTGGCCGGGTTCGTCATCCAGCATGAGTGGGACGAGTGGAATGACTTCATGGATGCGATCAAAGGGGAAGTACACTCACTACGATCCTTGTGGTTGTGGTCTCAGCATATTCCCGACCTAGGAATGCAATTGCGAGAAGCAATGATACGGTATTTGAGCGTCACGATTCAGAACGAATGGAGAGCCGGCGCGCCGGGCGAGAGTGAGGCCGCCGGCCAGGCTCTCGCCATAGTACAGCATGAGGCGTTTACACTCTTTCAGCACTCGGAACTCAGAATGACCACCGTGGGGATCATCGGCGATCTGTTGCGGCATCGGGAACATCGCCTACATTCCGGTCAGCGGCGCATGCCGACCATGTTGAAAGTGACGATGGGGTTCGCCGATGGATTGGTAATCGTCCTGTCGTTGTTTATCGGGGTCGAACATCTATGGCTCGACTTTCTGTTCACCCTCAGTATTGCGCTCCTGGCCTATGTCGTCTATCTGGTGATCGACGATTTGGATCATCCGTTTCGACCCGGTATGTGGCATGTGACCGCCAAGCGGTATGAGCATTTGCTCTCACAACTTCAGCAAAGTAAATAGAGTCGTAGGATAGCACGATTTGCCTGTGAGGCCGGACCACGCGCCTGTGTCATCCCGACATGTCGTGCCACATTGCCCCAACACCAGTCAGACCACTCGATCGACGTGCTTGCTCAGCCAGAGCAATCGGATTCTGAGTTCAGTCTTCGACCCGATGTGTGGACTCAGGGACTTTGGCATCCTCATTGCAAGCTCAATATCTCGACCGCTTCACGGAAGTAGGTCTGTGATGTCGAAACGTCTCATGGAAGTAACCAGCTATCACGGCATAAACAGCGGCGCATTAGAAGCAAATTGACCTGACAAGTCCATCCGCAAACATGTATATCCGCCCTGAGATCATGACCGGAGTCCCCTAACACTATTGAAAACCGAATGACGACCCTGAGGAGGCCCACGATGCAGAAGTCCATCGCCATCGCAAAGAATCCGATGAGGGGGTCCATTGATGAACGAGAGAAGCGACTGGGCATGCCGGCGAATGGGGCATGGGACCTCATCGCAATAAAAGCATATGAGTTGTATGAGCAACGAGGATGTATAGGTGGTCACGCCTTGGAGGATTGGCTCAAGGCTGAAGCGCTCGTCAACGGCGAGACCAAGTGAGGTGCTCACCTCTGTGCGTCTGGTCCATTCGTTGAGCCTGGCTCCACCAAGGCCAGAAGAGAGACATCGGCGGACACTCCTTGAGGGTTTTTCACCAAGATGATAGATATTGCG
>JBDTWG010000184.1:0-7234 GCA_040006855.1 Nitrospira sp. | reverse complement strand
ACGTGGTCGTGCAGATTCCCCCGACCGCATGGGCCGGAGGCAAACGAATGGCCGACGTGAACAACGGGAAGTAATTTCGTCTGGACATCGCTCTCCGCCGCTATTCGCAGAACCCATCTGGATCCGATAATTTCCTCCCACTCTGAGATACCCTTCTATTAGTCGTCCATTCCGTAATCGGGTCGTGATCACTCGGTCAACCGACGAATCATCGGTGCGTTCTCCTTGCGTAGAAGGGCTGACTCGGTGGCGTTATCGGAGGGGGAGAGGGCATGACTGCTCATCGTCGGGAGGACGCGGGGAGGGCGAGGGTGTCCGTTCAGGCCATGGGGTTATGCGAGCCGTCGCTTGATTCCAAGGTTGATCGAGTCGAGAATCGGGTCTTTCTCAATGAGCGTGAGGTCCCGTGTTTTCGGGATCGTGAGTGTGAACAGGTTGGGCCGTGGCGACAGCGACGGAGCCATTGTTCAGCCCGCATTCTGACCATTCATCGGATATTGGTGCGGTAGGCGGCAATGCGCGTCTGTCATGCCGATATCGCCGTAGATGGACAACCCGGCAGCCTTTGCCTGGGTGAGAGGGTAGGATCTCTGGATCGAACCCAGGCATTAGATCGGTTCTTGGCAGGGATTGAGCGGCGGGCATTCCGTATGGCACAGATCGCCACGGGGAATGACGACGAGGCGCTCGATCTCGTGCAGGATGCGATGCTGAAGCTCGTGCAGAAGTATGGCGACCGGACTGAAGGGGAGTGGGGGCCGCTCTTTCACTGTATTCTGCAAAGTCGTATTCGCGATTGGTACCGTCGGACGAGGGTGCGGAACCGTCTGCGAGAATTTTTCCATGGCTCGCAGGATGAAGAGGAACGAGAAGACCCGCTGGAGCAGGTTCCTGATCGAGCCGCTGTGGCGCCGGATGAAGACCTGCAGCGCAAGCGCGCCTGCGCCGCACTCGAGGTTGCCTTACGTGCCCTTCCATTGCGGCAACAGCAAGCGTTTCTCTTGCGCATCTGGGAAGAGCTGGATGTGGCACAAACAGCGCAGGCGATGGGCTGCTCGGAGGGCAGCGTCAAGACGCATCTCTTTCGCGCATTGCAGGTGTTGAGAAAACGATTAGGAGAGCATTGGCCATGAGTGAATGGTCGAACCCACACACGGATCCCCTGGCCGCTTCGGCGAAGCGTCTTCTCGATCAGAGTGTGCGCGATCTCGATCAGCAGACTACGTTGCTGGTGCAGCGCGCGCGACTGAATGTATTGGACCATGGATCACCGCGGCGGCCCTGGCTCCGGTGGGCCGGAGGAATGGCTCTGGCCTCGGTGGTTGCGTTATCCCTCACGCTGTGG
Source organism: Nitrospira sp. (assembly GCA_040006855.1). Lineage (GTDB taxonomy): Bacteria > Nitrospirota > Nitrospiria > Nitrospirales > Nitrospiraceae > Nitrospira_A. Next base: position 5,889 of record JBDTWG010000184.1, on the reverse strand, counting down.
ATATGGCCGTCCACCGGGGGTAACCATTCACATCTCCCGTTGCTTGAGGATCTTGAATTGATGCAGTCGTCCGAGAATATCGAACTCTCGGAGGATCTCGAATTCTACGACTGGCTGGCCGATGGTCCCGCTACGACCGGCTAGGAGACTGCTACTGCTCGGCTTCTGGCTGGGTACCGCGTTGGCGCAGGCTACCTCGGAGCCAGCGCCGCCAGTAGACGAAACGGAGACGGATTTTTTGGAATTTGTGGGCTCCTGGCACAATGACGAGAGACGGTGGGTGGATCCGTTCGAAACGTCTGACGATCTTTCTTCGAGCACTCCGCCCCGGTCGAAAGTCGACCAGCTAGATCTTGAAAAACGTGCCCGCAGGCAATCGAAGGGCCTCGAGCCTGATCAGAGTCCGGATACACCACGCGAGCCGAGAAGGATGCAGACAGGTCCATGAAAGCGTTACGTATTTGCATGGTCTTGCTGGTATGTGGGGTGCCCTCGGCTTGGGCAGGGAGCGAGCCGGCAGGGGTGCCTTGGAGCCAACTGAGTCCCGGCGAACAACAATTGTTGCAGCGGTTCAGTGGGACCTGGGATCAGTTACCGCCGCGCAAGCAGGAGCGATTACGCAATGGCGCCCAACAATGGGGGACGATGACGCCCGAGGAGCGTCAAGAGGCGAAACAGCGCTTCAAACAGTGGCGGACGCTTCCGCCGGAGCAACAACAACAGCTACGTGAGCGGTATCAGCAATTTCAGCAACTGCCGCCCGAACAGCGCGAGTCGGTGAAGAATGCCCGGCGATGGTTCAAGTCCCTGCCGCCGGACCAGCGCAAGGCGTTGCGGGAAAAATTTCAGAGTATGTCGCCCGAGGAACGGCGCGCCTATCGACGCGAGCTCCGCCGTCAGCACGGCGGGAATGGCGCAGGACAATCGTCAGGAGAAGCATCGCCGGAGCAACGGTCGGAGTAGAGTCACGCGTTCCGTTCCTCTTTAGCCATCACCCACATCGATGGATTAGAGTGTGCTGAGTTCGGGTGCGGCTTGAGGCGCATCCGTCCCTCGGTGATCTGTTACGTAGACGCTGCCGGGCCTGCTCTTGGCGACCTTTTTCAGCTCTGAGGCAATTTTACTGACATCGCCGGGGTGGGAAATGGTGCGATGTTCGTTGGTCACCACGGCGATGGATAGGCTCATGATGGGAAACCGCTCGTGATTGCCACGGCGATCGACGGAATCGATGAACCCCTTCTGCCGATCTTCCGGATCGTAAAAGTCAGGAATGACCAAATCGAAACGCTTGATGAGGGTTTGGCAGATCGCCTCAATGGTGGCGGGCGCGCTCATGAAGACAAAATCGTCTCCGCCCACATGGCCGACAAACCCATCGGTGCCCGCTCGTTCGCTGACGACGGTCGTCAAGATTCGGCAGGTGACCACCAGGACCTCATCGCCGCGCGCATACCCGTAGCGGTCGTTGAAGGATTTGAAGTTGTCGAGATCCAGGTACGCCAGGGCGAAGGGCGCTCGGCTGTCGATACGGGCGGTCGTTTCGTGAAGAATCGTGCTGTTACCAGGAAGCCTGGTCAGGGGGTTGGCGTCTAATGAGCGTTCAAGCCGACTGAGGCAGAGGCGCACTCGCTGCGAGACTTCATCGGGTCGGTACGGCACGGCGATATAGTCGTCCACGCCAAGCGTCGCCCAGTCCAAATCATTGATCCGGATATCCCGCACCAGGATGATCAAGGGAAGCCGTCCCAAGAACGGATCGGCACGCAACTCTCGGGCAAGGGTATCTGCCGAACGGCCATTGGTACCCTCTGCGGCCAATACCAAACAGGGCGGATCATGTACCAGTTCGTGCATGGCCAGGCGGTTGGCATCGGCCGTCACCACGGTGAATCCCGATCGACTCAGTCCGGCGGTCAGCCGCTCGATTTCAGTCGGGTCGTTGTGAAGCAACAGGATGCGTCGGTTGGAGGGAAGGCCGCTCATAGGTAGTCATCGATGGTCTGGAATTCTTCCGTGGCCTTGGCGAGACACTGGGCCAGACTCTGCGCGTCCAGGCCTACCAGGTCCCAGGCCTGATGGGAAAGCGGCGGCACCAGATCGTCGCCGGGATTGCCGCAGGCGAGGCCTTTGACCAGCACATCGGCCACGTGCACGATCGCGGTTTGCAGCGGCGCCTCCTGGGCTGCCGCCGGCTTGTGATGGTAGAGAATGGGTTCGCGGAGAGTCGTCGGAAGATGCCAGGCGGTCGCGAGCCAGCCCCCCACATCGGCGTGCGTCACTTCGAACAGTTCTTGTTCGGCCTCCATCAAGGAACGGGAGGTCTTGCGAGTGGCTGCTGTGATCTGCTGGCCGACATCGGGCCATTTGACATACAGCACCACCTTGCCGATGTCGTGCAGCAAGCCGGCGACAAAGACTTCCTCCGGATTTTTCAGCGCGGCTTTCGTGCCGAGGATATGCGAGGTGATGGCGACGCCCAGTGAGTGACGCCAAAGCTCGTTCATGCCGGCATTTTTCATCATGTCGAACGCAGTGGCGCATAACGTGAGACCCTTGACCACGTTCAACCCCAAGACCACCACAGCATGGGCGACCGAGGCGATGCGCGAGGGGAATCCGTAAAACGGCGAATTGGCCAGCCGCAACACTTTGGCGGACAGCACTTGATCCTTCTCGATCAGAGTACCGATTTCTTCCGCCGAAACGTTGGGACGGCCGATCATGGACGCGAGTTTTTGAACGACATGAGGCAGGGTCGGTAACTCGCCGACTTGTTCGATCCGCCGATGGAGATCAACCTTGGCTGAAGAGCTCATGATATCGGTGTGGGGCCTGGGCTCTGGCCGACCCCATGCGTGGTCCGAAGGTGGAGACGGATGGCTTCCAGCAGTTGCTGTTGAAGGGGATCGTGGTTCACAAGCCGGAAGCGGTGATCGAGTTCGGCTTCCAGTTCGGCGAGGGTTTTGCCACCCGCATCGCCTGTGTCCCCTTCTACAAACACGGAGGCTAGTCCCAGACGCTGCAGTCGGGAGAGGATCGCTTCATCCAGTTCGGCACCGGAAGGAAGCACCACGAGCCCGGCTGCATTGGTGACGGGTTTAGCTAAGATCATGCCCGGCGTGAGTTCTTCAATCACGACTCGTCGCATGCGGCTCTCTCTTACACGTTCGGTGCGTGTGATAGGGGGACCATGCATCGTTCGATGGCCGCCCGCAGGTCCTGGTCCCTCCCTTGGGAAGATGAAGGCGTCCAGTTGGACTATATCGGCTGAACCACAGCCGATCTTGAGAAGAGGAAAAAGACAGGGGTGACGTACAGTGGGGTCCCGGGCTCACCGATGCCAGGGGCGACTTGACAGAACTAGGGACATTCCACAGAATCGAGCCCGTCATCCAGGAGTGCGGTGCAATGGGTCGACCGATAGAAATGGGTGCTCGGCAGGGACTTAAGCGAGGGGCCGTATCGGCGTCGCCTATTCCGACTCAAGTGGTGTCGAATGACGAGTTTTCCCCGTACCCTCAAACAGCCGCACAGGCCCGCGTCGAAAGTTTTGTGACGGCCACCGCCCATCACGTAGGCGCCGCCTTGGGCCTCACGCGGCGGGACTTTCTGCGTACCACCGGTGGCATGGCGGTGGCGCTCTTGACCCTGAATGCGGTGTTCGGAAAATTCTTCGACGTGCTGAACATCGAAACCGTTGAGGCAGCGGCGTTTACGGAACGTACCGGCGAACCATATTTTATCTTTGATGTGCAAACGCATTATGTGGGAAGCCATTACGATCCGGCCGGCGCCGAGACGAGGCGCAAAGGCGCGGTCACCAAGCAGGCCCTCTTGGCGTTGCGGCGGCGGATACGAGAGACGGGGGTGAATCCGAAGCTTTCCGCCGATGGCGGCGCGATCGACGATCTCTCCTGGCAGAATTTCGTCAAAGAGATCTTTCTGGACAGTGAGACCTCTATCGGATTGATCAGCACCCCGCCGGGACCCTATCCCCAGGAGGCGGTCGTGCCTCCAAAAGAAATGGCGCACATTCGCGATGAGGTCAATCGCTTGGCCGGCTCGCAGCGCATGCTGGCACATGGGTTGGCCACGCCGCAGTTGGGGCTGAAAGATCTGGAGTTCATGGCCATGCAGGCCGAGACGCTCAAGGTAGATGCCTGGAAGTGCTACACCGGCTCCTGCCCCGTGGGATTCGAGCAGGGCTGGTGGATGGACGACGAAAAGATCGCCTACCCCATGCTCGAGCAGGCGCGGAAGCTCAAGATCACGCGGATCTGTGTGCATAAGGGCCTTCCGCTTGGTCCGGTACCCGAGTACAACCACCCACGCGATCTCATCAAGGCCGCCAAGGATTTTCCCGATCTCCAATTTGTGGTGTATCACTCCGGCCTGCTGACGTCGGCCTCCATCGATGAGATCTTTGCCAAGACCGGTGCCATCCCCTGGACGACGGAGTTCTGTCGGATGAAACAAGCCGAGCCGGCTATTCAGAATATTTATATGGAATTGGGTTCTACCTTCGGGCAGCTGGTCACCGCACATCCGGCGGTCTGTGCCCATCTGCTCGGACAGATGATCGACGCTTTTGGGGTGGACCATGTGGTGTGGGGAACGGACTCGATCTGGTCGGGCAGCCCGCAGTGGCAGATCGAGGCCTTCCGCCGATTTCAGATCCCGGATCAGTTGATTGAACAGCGTGGATACGTGCCCCTGACGCGTGAGGTCAAGGCACAGATTTTTGGCCTGAATGCCGCGAAACTCTTTGGCGTCGATGTCGCCGCCGTACGCAAGCAGGTGCCGTCCGATTACGTGGGTCGCATACGGATGAGTTACTTGGAGGAAGGCCCTGAGCCGAGTCATCGGTTGTATGGATGGATACGCAGTTAGGTTCTGTTAAAGGAGGCAGCAGCATAATGAAGAGTGAGATTCTGTATCCGGGCGCATTTCCGATGGTGCGGGTGTACTTGGAGAACGGTGAGACGGTGAAAGCCGAATCCGGCGCCATGGTGGCCGCATCGCCGACAATCGATATCGAAAGTAAAATGGAGGGCGGCTTCTTGGGCGCCTTGTCGCGCAAGATGCTCAGCGGCGAGAAGTTCTTTTTTCAAACGCTGCGGGCCAGCCGTGGAGCGGGAGAAGTCTTGTTGGCGCCGACGGTGCCCGGCGAAATTGTCCTGATGGATCTCGACGGCGTGAACGAATATATGGTGCAGAAAGACGGATTCCTGGCCGGAGCCGAAGGCGTGAAGATTGAGAGCAAAATGCAAAGCCTCACGCGCGGGTTGCTGGGCGGGGAAGGTTTTTTTATTCTGAGGATCAGCGGCATCGGGCAGCTCATGCTCAATAGCTTCGGCGCGATTCATAAAATCGAGCTCAAGCCGAATGAAGAATACATCGTCGATAACAGCCATCTGGTCGCCTGGACCTCCACGACGACGTACAATATCGAGAAGGCCTCGTCCGGCTGGATCGCCAGTCTCACGTCGGGTGAAGGGCTGGTCTGCCGTTTCCGCGGTCCCGGCGTCGTCTATATCCAGAGTCGCAATCCCGGTAGCTTTGGAAATTGGATCAGGCAGTTTATTCCGGTCTCCGAATAGCGTCTGCATAGCGGGCGCTGAAAACGCCTGCCAACTTTGTTCTCGGCTCGAAAAAATCCTCAACGTACCCAGAGGGTACGCCTCCGGTTTTTTCTCGCCTGCGGCCGCGTTGGCTGTCGTTTTGAGCGTCCGCGCGAAGAGATCCCTATACTCATGAAGTCTGCTTCCAATGCACTGTGTTTCGGTGACGGTCTGCCCGGGGCAGGGGCGCCTTGTCATGTCCAACTGATGTCGGAGGGAATACGCCTCATACCATCCGATGGGTCACCACTCGTCGAGGAGAGTG
>JBDTWG010000183.1:0-7274 GCA_040006855.1 Nitrospira sp. | reverse complement strand
TTCAGCGGCATGAGCGACCTGGCGTCTGTCCGCTCTTGGTTCTCGCGAGGCCGAGCAGGTATTCATTCTTGATGTCCTCGCACTGCGGCTGAACCACGCGCCGAGGCGCTGCGGCGTGACGGTTGACTAGGCGGGAGTCTTGACAGTGCATGCCTGTCGGCCTAGCCTGTGTCGCATGTGCCCCATTTACCATCCAACGAGGGAGGTCATTATGTCTGTTGCACGCGTGACGGAAATCATTGCCGCTTCTCCCAAGAGTTTTGATGATGCCATCCACCTCGGCATCGCCCGGGCAAACAAGACTCTACAGAACGTAAAGAGCGCCTGGATCGAGGACCAGAAGGTGGATATTGAGGATGGGAAAATCACGCAGTATCGTGTGGCCCTGAAAGTCACATTTGTCCTCAAGGATTAAATGATTAGAGGAGCAACATGAAGAATGTGGAAATGACCGTCGAAGGAACTCTGTTGACCATCAAGGTCGATCTCTCGAAAGAGTTCGGGCCGTCAGCCTCGGGGAAAACTATTATCATCGCCTCGACGGAAGGCAATGTCACTATTCCTAATCGGGAGGAAAAAATCGGGCTGAATGTCTATCGGAAGAAATAGAACATTGACGAGAGGAGTGATGGGCAGAGGGCTCGGACGCACCTGCCGGGATCGAAATTGAGAGAGGCGCGCCGCCGGCATTCGGGTCTGGCTTCTTGTTGTGAAAAATAGGACAATGGTGAACCGGGAAGTGGAACGGCTGAACGACTCTTCACTGGTTCGTTGACTGCCATGTCCATGACCACGCCTAGCCTCACTGATCATCTTCCTCCTGCCATCCTCATCGTCGATGACGATCCTGACATTGCACTCGTCCTGCACGATCTCCTGGAACATGCCGGCTACCGGGTGGAGGTGGCCGGCACTGGAGCAGAGGCGCTGGCCAAGGCCAAAGCGGATTCTTTTGCGGCGGTGCTGCTGGACTTGATGTTGCCGGACATGGACGGACTCTCCGTTCTCACCCTGTTGAAACAGATCGACCCTGTGTTACCGGTGATCATGCTGACGGCGTTTGTCGAGGTGGCCAAGAAGCACGGATCCTTGACCGACGGCGCATTCGGCTATTTGACCAAGCCCTATGATGGGGAGGAACTCAAGGCCCTTATCCAGCGCGCGGTGGGGGTGAAACATCTGTCCATCGAAGCTGCGGCAGCCAAACAGGCCTTGACGGCTAGCGAGGACCGGTTTCGTGAAGTCGTACAGACTGCTCCTGACGCGATTGTACTGGCCGATGGCGAGGGACTTATTTTGTCATGGAACAGTGCGGCCGAGCGACTGTTTGGTTATACGGCCAACGAGGTCCTGGGACAATCCCTGACCGGGATCATGCCGGAACGGTATCGGGGCAATCACCAACGCGCGTTGGATCGAGTGCGCATGACGGGCGATCTACGCCTGAAGGGCACTATCGTGACCATGCACGGCCTGCACAAGGATGGCAGGGAGTTTCCAATCGAAATGTCGCTCAGCAGTTGGATCTCCGGTGGCCAGCGCGTGCATTGCGGCATTGCGCGGGACATCACGACCCGGAAGGAAGCGGAGGCGCGGCTCCTGCAGCAACAGATTGAACAACAGGTCCTGTTAGACCTGATCCCTGCGATGGTGTGGTATAAGGATTCCCACAATCGCATCCTGCGAGCGAACCGGCGAGCGGCTGAATCCATTCATAAGACTGTGGCAGAGATTGAGGGCCATTCGACGGATGAGTTCTATCCGGATGAGGCCGAGAAGTATCATCAGGACGATCTGGAAGTGATCGTGTCAGGCCGGTCCAAACTTGGTATCGTGGAGCCCTATCGAACTGGGACCGGGGAGAAACGCTGGGTGCAAACCGACAAAGTGCCCTATCTCGATCCACAGGGTAACATTCTTGGGGTTCTGGTGTTCGCGCAAGACATTACGGAGCGCCAACGGACAGAAGAGGCCTTGCGCGAGAGCGAGGAACGCTTACGTATCCTCGTGGAGTCTGCGCTGAATGGCATCGTCATGGTCGACGGGAGCGGAAAGATCCTCTTAGCGAATGCCCGCCTCGAAACGCAATTCGGATACGAGGTGGGTGAGCTGCTTGGGCAATCCGTCGACACGCTCATTCCCCCGCGATTGCGCGCCCGACATCCGGAACACCGCTCCGCCTTTCTGGCTCATCCCGAGGTCGTGTCGCTGAGCAATCGCCGCGATCTCGTCGGTTTGCGAAAAGACGGAACAGAGTTTCCCCTCTCCATCCACCTCACCCCCCTGACGACGACCCATGGGGTGTATGTCGTCGCGTCCATTAGCGACCCTCATGGCTCCGCATGAATCCTCGCGTTATCCTCATCATGTGTGTGCTCGCGTTCATCGGCCTATTACTGGTCGTGGGAGCTCGCACATTCGCTCGCTGGTTGAAGATCCACTATCCTCGACGTGCATCCGCTATTCTCCTGGGACTGTGGACCGTTGGGATCGCAGGAGGATGGCTCATTGTGCGAGAGATTCGAGACGAGCCGACCTATCAGCCCAATGATCTCATCACGCTGACGCAACCGGTGGTGGTGAAGACGATCTCAGCCGATCGAGAGTCCCGTGCGCTGACCTGTGTGGTGGACCTCCATGAGCATCTCGGCGTGATGGAGATCGAGAGCGAAAGCGGCACATTGAAGGCGCGCGTGGAAAGTAATAATACCTCGGCGTCGTTATATTGTCCGATCGGCGTAGAAGTCCGTGTCGAAATCGCCTGGCTTCATCGACCGACGGTAACGCGGCGGGAATGAGACCCACACGATCCGTCACGTCTGGTGTGAACTACCTCCCGCATCTCACAGACGTTCCGTCGTTCGTTCATTTCGGAAGGTCTTTATAAGCGACCAGACGACCAGCCCTACTCCCAGCCAGCCGAACTCATGTCTGAATGAAGGTGCCGCAGAAGCACGGTGTGGCGTAGGAATCCGGCCTATGGCATGCAGGCTGAGTTCTCTCTGTTCGTCGATCGAACCCGATGGCTCGGTTCGATCCTTCGCGCCAACACCCGGCGATTCACTCACTGCTTTCTCGGGATCCACCGCAACTGCGTTGTGAGTCGGAACAATACGCGCGCCTGCCTTGTTCGCATAGACCTGCGTGAATTCGGCCCCGAACAATAAAATCTGCGCCGAGTAATAGACCCACACCAGTAGGATAGCCAGCGAGCCTGCCGCGCCATAGGCGGAACCCACATCGCTTTTGCCGAGATAAAGCCCGATAGAGAATTTCCCGATCGTAAACAACAAGGCTGTGAGCGCCGCACCGATCCATACATCGCGCCAAGCCACTCGAGCATCCGGCAATACCTTAAACATCATCGCGAACAAGGCGGTGATGACCGCAAAGGAGAGCAGTACATTCCACATCTGCAGAATAAATTCGGAGGCCGGCAACCATCCACCGGACCACTTCCCGAAGGCGGCTAGACCGGCACTCAGGACTAGGGACACCAGCAGTAGAAAGCCCGTACCGACGACTGCGATGAATGAGAAAAAACGGTCCTGGATGATACCCCACATCCCGCGTGCTTTCGGTTCTACTCCCCAGATGCTGTTCAAGGAATCCTGAAGCTGTCCGAAGAGGCCCGAGGCTCCGAATAGCAAAGTCGCAAATGCGACGAGGGTCGCAGTCACCCCGGTAGACGGCTGGCTCGCGCGCTGAATCATATCTTTGATGGCCGCCGTGCTCTGTTCACCGAGCAGGCTTCCGAGTTGTTGCAGAATATAACTCTGTGCGGCGTCCTGTCCAAAGACCAGACCAACCATAGCGATGATGATGACCAACAGTGGAACGATGGAGAATACCGTGTAGTACGCCAGAGCGGCGCCATGACGGGGAATTTTATCCTGGCTCCATTGAGCCGCGGTCTGCTTCAGCAAGTCCCAGATGAGACTCACGTTTGATAATCCCAAGTGCTGCGACGTCATACGATTTCCTCTCTTGCCCAATTGTAGTGTCGTCCTGGACACATTGTCTGATAGCTCTCCGCACTCCTTCGCATGCCACCATAGTGGACGACCGCTGGTAACTAGGGCTTCCCCGAGCTACTCCGGCATGGCCGGCATGGTACGCTCCTCATGAGACAGGTGCCTCTGTGTATACACCCGAAAGGAGATTCGAAAAATGGCCAGCAAAGCAGGTGTGGCTTCCGGCGTCGTGCAGATGTTGAAAGAAGATCACAAGAAGGTGAAGGAACTGTTCGAGGAGTTTGAATCTGCCGAAGGTCGTGAGCGGGGAGAGATTGCCAAAACCGCCATTCAGGAACTAGAGGTCCATGCGGACCTGGAAGAAACGCTGATCTACCCGGCCATCCGAAAAGAAATCGAAGAAGACGACATGATGAATGAGGCAGTCGAAGAGCATCATCTCGTTCACGTCCTCATAAAGGAGCTTAAGAAACTCAAACCCAGCGACGAAAAGTTTCACGCGAAGTTCACGGTGCTGGGCGAACTGGTCAAACACCACATTGAGGAAGAAGAGAACGAAATGCTGCCGCAAGCTGAAGAGAGTGAGATCGATTGGGAATCCCTGGAGACCCGCGTGATGAAACGGAAGGAAGCGTTGCTGGCCAAAGCCAATGGACGCGGCAAGGGTTCTACACGTGCATCAGTATCGCGGAAGACCACAAAGTCCAAACGGTAAATCCGACGCCGGCTCACAGAGTGCGAAACCAAGGGAATGCCCATGCCAAAAGATCGTCCGAAGCGCGACAGTAAAAATAAGAAAGTTCACGCTCTTGACGCCGTGCGAGAAGCGTCTGGAGAGCAATATTTGACCACCAATCAGGGGCTTCGCGTCAACGATGATCAGAACAGTCTGAAAGCCGGTCCACGCGGTCCCTCGCTGCTCGAAGATTTTCAGCTGCGGGAAAAGATCACCCATTTTGACCATGAACGTATTCCCGAGCGAGTCGTCCACGCCAGAGGCTCGGCCGCCCACGGGTATTTTCAGGTCTACAAATCCCTGGCTCCACTGACGCGCGCACAGTTTCTTCAGGATCCCGGAGTGAAGACACCGGTCTTTGTGCGGTTTTCCACGGTGGCCGGGTCTCGGGGTTCCAGTGATCTGGCGCGCGACGTCAGGGGTTTCGCAGTGAAGTTCTACACCGACGAAGGCAACTACGACCTGGTAGGCAACAATATGCCTGTCTTCTTCATTCAGGATGCCGTGAAGTTCCCGGACTTGGTCCATGCGGTCAAACCGGAACCTCACCATGAGATGCCGCAGGCGGCCTCGGCGCATGATACCTTTTGGGACTTCATTTCGCTCATGCCTGAATCCATGCATATGATCATGTGGCTCATGTCGGATCGGGCCATCCCTAGAAGCTTTCGCATGATGGAAGGGTTCGGCGTGCATACCTTTCGATTTGTGAATGCTCAGGGTGTCGGACGATTTGTGAAGTTTCATTGGAAACCGCTCTTGGGTGTCCATTCGATCTTGTGGGATGAAGCTCAGAAAATCTCAGGGTTGGACCCGGATTTCCACCGACGCGATTTGTGGGAAGCCATTGAAGCGGGCAACTTCCCTGAATGGGAACTCGGGATCCAAGTGGTGGAAGAAAAGGACGAACAGAAATTCGAGTTCGATCTTCTCGATCCCACGAAGATTATCCCTGAAGAATTGGTTCCCGTGGTGCGTATCGGGAAAATGACCCTCGACAAGAACCCGGACAATTTTTTCGCAGAGACGGAGCAGGTAGCCTTTCATCCCGGCCATCTCGTTCCAGGAATCGACTTCACCAATGATCCGCTTTTGCAGGGAAGGCTGTTTTCCTATACGGACACGCAGCTCACCCGATTGGGCGGACCGAACTTTCATGAGATCCCTATCAATCGTCCGGTGGCGCCGTTGCACAACAATCAGCGGGACGGCCATATGCGCCAGACGATCAACGCTGGGCAAACCAGTTACCACCCCAATTCCCTCGGCAGCGGCTGTCCTATGCAGGCGAAGGCGGATATGGGTGGCTTTCTCAGCTATGCAGAAAAGCTGACCGGACCAAAAGTCCGTGAGCGCAGTAAAAGCTTTTTCGATCACTTCAGCCAGGCGGCGCTGTTTTGGAGGAGCCAATCAGCCCCCGAGCAGGCACACCTGGTGCAGGCGCTGCAATTTGAGTTGGGAAAGGTCGACGTTACGGCCATACGGGAACGCATGGTCGGCTTGCTCGCCCATGTCGATAAACAACTGGCGTCGCTGGTAGCCCAAGGGTTGGGGCTTTCCGTTGCGAGCATCACCGGACCACTCAACTTGAGTATTCCAGCCGATGGTGATCCGAAACAGTTTCAGCCGAAACGAGCGACCGCCTCTATGGAAAAGTCTGCGGCGCTGAGCATGGTGCTTGCTCCGAAGCAAGGAATTCAAACCAGAAAGGTGGCGATTCTTGCCGCGGACGGCGTCGATGGTGAGGCAGTCGTGGGCATGAAGACAGCCTTGGCGGCGGCCGGAGCTATGGCGAAAATCGTCGCACCACGCTCTGGAGTGTTGAAGACTGCCAGTGGAACCGATCTGAAAATTGACTTCAGCCTGTTGACCACCGGGTCCGTCCTGTTTGATGCCCTCTATATTCCGGGCGGGGACGAGAGCGTCGGGACGTTGCTGCGGACGCCCAAAGCGAGCATGTTCACCCAAGAAGCGTATCTGCACTGCAAGGCCATCGCGGCGACAGGGGCGGGCGTCGACGTTTTCCAGGCCGCGCTGTCGCTTCCAGGTCCACTGCAGAGCGCGGATAAAAGTGGAGATGTGCCGAATGATCAGGGGATTGTGGTGGCGCGTCAAGCGTCAGCCAAACAGATTGCGGCCCGCTTCATCAAGGCCATGGAACCGCACCGTCACTGGGATCGGGAAATCTCCCTGTCCAGCCCCCGGAGTAAAAGATCAACTGCCGGTTGAGTGGGACTAGGCATGGAGAGATGCCTGGCTTGCCTGCCTGCTCGGACTTCTTGGTCAGGACCGAGGTGGCGCATGATGACCGCCGTCTACCTCATCGAGGCAGACGGCGGCCTGTTTCTAGAGGAGCAACCTCGCTACTGAACCATGACCGAGCCCTGCGACTTCGTCATGCTGCTTTTGTCCTCGGAAGATGGGCGGACAGAGTAGTTGATGGTGCCGACGCGGGTAAAACAAAGACCGGCGGTTTCATTGCTGGCCAAGGTTGTGGAATTATCCATGCCCATGCCCATGGCTTTCGAGAATCCATTTCTGCAGGACACCCGATGGTCGAGCGG
>JBDTWG010000182.1:0-7323 GCA_040006855.1 Nitrospira sp. | reverse complement strand
ATCAACTGCTATCGTTCAGGTATCGGATCGAACTAATCCGGTGCGGATGGCCAATCGGACAAGTCCTGGAACATCGTGGATTTCCAAACGCTCCATCAGTTGCGCTCGGTGGGTCTCAACAGTTTTCACACTCAAGTCCAGACGTTGGGCGATCTGTTTTGTCGAACAGCCTTCTGCGATGAGTTGAAGAATTTCACGTTGGCGGCTGGTTAATCGCCCCAAGGGTCCCGACTGGGCGTCATCCTGGCGACAATAGGCATCCAGAGTAAATTTGGCCACGGCTGGGGTGAGGTACGTTTCACCTCGACACACCGTCTTGATCGCCAATTCTAATTCAGCACGGTCCGCATCCTTGAGAAGATAGCCGGCCGCACCGGCGCGAAGAGCCTCTTTGAGGTATTCTTCATTCGTATACATCGAGAGCATCAGCACTTTTGTCCGCGGACATTCCTGTCGCATCCGGCTGGTGGCCTCGAGCCCATTCATTTCAGGCATCGCAATGTCCATCAGGACCACTTCCGGCTCCAGGTCTCGGCTGATTTTCAACGCGTCCCGTCCATTACTCACTTCTCCGATCACCTGGATGCCTTCCAACTTTTCCAGCAGCGCGCGAAACCCCGCCCGCACTAGAGTATGATCCTCGACGAGGAGCACGCGAACCTTGTTCATCATGAGGGCGCTCCCCCCGCGTTCAATTGCGACCCTGTGGGAAACAGCGCCCGAATGACGGTTCCCTTGGTTGGAGCTGAGTCAACGTCGAAACGTCCGCCCACCAGACGAACCCGCTCTTCCATCCCGGAGAGTCCGATACTTGTTCCGGCACGAATCGATTCGGGATCAAACCCGATCCCGTTGTCACATATCACGAGGGTCAATTCGCGATCCCCCGATTCCAGACGCACCTCAACTTTCGTGGCCTGGGAATGGCGCGCGATATTGGTCAAGGCCTCCTGGGTGAGGCGAAAACAGGTGATCTCCAGTTCAGGAGAAGGCCGTGTGGGCACTCCCTCAGCCACGAAGTGGAGATCCCAACCTGCACGTTCCGCTTGCCTGCCGACATACCACCTGAGCGCAGGGACAAGGCCCAATTCATCGAGCAACGAGGGCCGTAAATCCAAGGCCAGACTGCGGACCCGTTGCAGCACTTGACCCAATATCTCCAGGCTGTCAGCAATTTGCTCCTCGACGGGCTCACAATTCGGAAGCGTGCGAAGTTCGCGCAGGTTCAATTTGATGGCCGTCAGGGCCTGCCCGATCTCATCATGCAAATCGCGGGCAATTGCACGGCGTTCCATTTCCTGAATTTCCATCAAACGACGAGAAAGCACTCGCAGCCGCTCATTGGCCTCACTTAAGGCGGACGTCCGCTCCGTGACGCGCATTTCCAGCTCTTCATGCGCGGCCTTCAACGCTTCCTGAGCCCGCTTCTGTTCGGTGATATCGCTATTCAATTCAAGGCTGCCACTGGGGACTCCTCGTTCGTCACGCAGCAATGTCCACCGACTTGCAACTGTGAGGACATCTCCCTCACGTGTCGTATGCACCAGTTCTCCACTCCAGAATCCCTTGTTCAAAAACTCCTGTTTAATGTCCTCCAGAGGGAGCGGGAATTGTGTCTTCAAAAAGTCATGCACATACATGCCCAGCGCCTCGCTGTTGCTCCATCCGTAAAGTCGGACAGCCCCGTCATTCCAATAGGTGATCGTATCGCCCTCCAGATCACGAACGAAGATGGCGTCGTTGGCCAAGTCCAACAATTCGGCTTGCCGGCGAAGGAGTTCCTCAGCCTGCAGCTGTCCCTGCTTATCTTGAACCACGATACAGTAACCCAGGAGAGTGCCTAACCGGTCAGGAAGTGCACTCACCGACAACAATACAGGGAAGCGATGCCCCCGCTGATGGACGTAAGTCCATTCCTCCTCTACAGTACGGCCGACTGTGGCATGGGCGACAATGGCCTCAAACTGGTCTATCGATCCGCGTCCGGACTGGGCTGCGAGGGTCCCTTTCTTACGATCCAATTCGGCCTGATCATGAAATACAACGGGAGTGGCTTTGCCGATCACCTGATCCGCCCTAATCCCCAGTAGTCGCTCGGCAGCTCGATTGAGGCTCGTAATAATTCCGGCCGTTGTAGTCGACATGATCGCCGGTGCCTTGATTCCGCCGATGCTGTCTTCAACCATACCGCCCTCCAGCCTGGCGACAGCAGCCTGCTTCAGACTCACCGACTCAGTCGCCAGTCTCTGCTCATCGGGGTCTGGACGTATGATGCGGGCTGCTCAAGTCCTAGCGGCTCCATCATACTCCAGCCATATCAATGATGGGAGACTGTCCCCACAGGCACCACGTGCTTGCTTGCGAAACGACCGACCTGGGCCATTCCAGCATCAGACAGGCTAGTCTCGCGCCAGAAACCCAGATCAGAGCCAACGCTCACACGGATTGCTTGTGTCGGGTCGACTGCCATCCCACCAACCAGACACCGGCGAGGATGAGGAGAATGCCTCCGACTTCTCGCATCCCGATCACGTCACCCAGCACCGCAGCGGACAAGAGCAGCGCTGACACTGGAATCAAATTGACGAATACGCCGGCACGAGAGGGACCGACCCCTTGTACTCCATACAACCAAGCCTGTTGGCCCAGCGCCGTCGCAAACACGATGAGATAGAGCAACGCCAGCCAGCCTGAAACTGGTACCGTTGCGGTCCCGGAGAGCAGCAGCTTTTGATCGGTCCAGAGGAGCGGAATCTGCAGCAGCAGAGAGACCAATAACGTCGTCCAGTTGACGGTCAGCGGAGACAGTCGCTCCATAACCTCCCGACCACCGATCGAATACAGCGCCCAACTGACCAGGCCCAATAACACGAGGATACCGCCTAGCCAGGGATTCTCTCCACTAGGGGCATCTCCTCCCACGCCGGACACGAGCGCAACCCCCGCGAAGGATACTGCACAGCCGGCTGCGACTGTCCGGAAAGGAATATCGCGCACGAGCAGCGAGGAGAGCAACGCTGTAATGGCCGGACTAGCGCCGATGATGACCCCGGCGGTGGAAGCGCCGATATAACGCAGACCGAACAGGGTCAGGAGATGATTACCCAGCACCCCCAGACCCAACAGGCACAGGAACTTGAGATCGCGCGCCGTGAACGTGGTGCGACCGCCTTCTGTCCACCACCACAACGGGATCAGAATCGCCAGCGCACCGACTGCGCGCAGGACCGACGTCTCCACCGCCGAGAACGCCGCCAGGGCCATCTTCTGTCCCACGATGGAGCCACCCCACACTAGCGCTGAGGCGGTAAGAGCAGTATAGGCTGCGAACGCTGTTGGTTTCTCCATGCGTAGGATCCCTCAACAGAACGTAGAGTCCATCTCTGCGCAGGCCGTTAGAGGGCTGCGTGAATTGACGGAGTTGGCGTGATCACCCAAATGCCGTCCCGAATGGTTGCCAGGACGGCGGTCACGCGAGCATCGCAGGCGACGACTCGGTTGAGCTCCTGGATCGCCGCAGTACGGTCGTCTGGCGGGGGATCGTGCAGGACCTCTCCGTCCCACAAGACGTTATCGATGAGCATCACGCCGCGAGGTGACAGCAACTCCATCCCACGACGGTAATAATTGAGATAATTCACTTTGTCGGCATCGATAAAAATCAGGTCGAACGGCCCCTTCAAGCCAGCCATCGTCTCAAGCGCGGGGCTCATGCGAATCTCAATCTTGCGGCCGTGCGGTGATTGCGCGAAGAAGCGCCGGGCAACGGCCGCGGACTTTTCATCCACCTCGCACGTGACCACGCATCCCTCGTCGGGCAGTGCTTCGGCAAAACAGAGTGCGCTGTATCCCGTAAACATCCCGATTTCCAGCACCCGCTGGGCCCGCACCAGACGCGCCATCATATGCAAAAATGCCCCTTCCAACGGGCCGACGAGCATGCGGGCAAACTCCATCGTGCGTTCCGTTTCCTCGCGTAGGGCTTTGCGGACTGGGGATTCCGGCAAGGAATGGGCGGCGGCATAGGCGTCAATTTGAGGCAGAACCAGATCGGTCATTGGTTTCACTCCGTGAGAGTGTTGTGCGACAATTCACCTCGGCCGCGGGATCATAACATGGTCTTATTGGGAGAAGGAGCGCGAAGGTGAAGACACTGGCAACATTGGAACCGCTGACAACTCGACTCGTTGAAATCCGACGCATCCAGAGCGCCGCATCAGTGCTCTCCTGGGATCAGGAAACCTATATGCCCGCCGGTGGCGGGGCGGCCCGAGCCGAGCAGATCGCAACGTTGGAAGGTCTTGCGCATCAGAAGCTCGTGTCCGAAGAGGTCGAACGTCTCCTCACTCAGTGGATTGATCCTGCCACGGGGGCGTCAGCCGAATCCCCGACCGAGAGTTGGGATGAACCGTCTCGCGCGCTCTTGCGGGAAACCTGGCGTGATTTCAGCCGTGCGAAGAAACTTCCCTCTGATTTTGTGATCCGCTTGAGTCGCGAATGTTCCTTGGCTCAACAGGCCTGGGTGACGGCACGCGAAGAGAGCCGTTTTGCGAAATTTTTGCCGTCGCTCAAAACTGTGCTGGGCCTCAAACGCGACGAAGCGCACTATTTGGGCTACCGGGACTCACCCTATGACGCTCTGTTGGACACCTACGAGCCGGGAGCCACAGTGGCGCAGCTTACGCCGCTCTTCGCTCGACTACGCGAACGTCTCGTCCCGCTGTTGAAGCACGTGCAGTCCAGTACCATGATCATCGACGACAGCTGTCTGCACCAAAACTTCGACCAGACCAAGCAGGTGGAATTCGGGCGGCTCGTGCTCACCGCCATGGGTTATGATTTCGACCGTGGCCGGCTCGACCTCTCGGCCCATCCCTTCACCACCTCTTTCCACCCCACCGATGTTCGTGTAACCACGCGGGTCTTCGAAAAAGATTTGCCCTCCTGCCTCTTCAGCTGCATTCATGAAGGGGGCCATGGCCTCTACGATCAAGGATTGGACCCTCGCTACTATGGCACGCCCCTGGGCGAATCCCTGTCGCTCGGTTTCCATGAGAGCCAGTCACGACTCTGGGAGAATTGCGTTGGCCGCTCGCTCGCGTTCTGGCGCTGCTTCTATCCCATGTTGCAGCACACCTTTCCGCAGCAGCTGGCAAGCGTGCCTCTCGAGCGGTTCTATGCCGCGATTAACCGTGCCGCCCCGTCGCTGATTCGCGTCGAAGCGGATGAACTGACCTATAACCTCCACATCATGCTACGCGTCGAAATCGAACAGGCCCTCATTGAGGGACGGGCACAGGCCGAGGACTTACCCGGACTATGGAATGACAAGATGCAATCCTATCTGGGGATCGTGCCGGAACGGGATGCCGAAGGGGTTCTGCAGGATGTCCACTGGTCGATGGGAGCCTTTGGCTACTTCCCCACCTATACGTTAGGCAATCTCTACTCCGTCCAGTTCTTCGAACAGGCCAAACAGGAATTATCGCAATTGAACGAGGATATGGAAGCGGGCAACTTACTGCCGCTCCGACGGTGGCTGGAACAGAAAATCCACCGGTGGGGACGGATGTTCACTCCTGATCATCTGGCTCGACGGGTGACTGGGTCCGGGGTCGATCCGGAACCGTTCCTGCGCTACCTCGAAGAAAAGTATAGGGCACTGTATCGGCTTTGATCACACCAACATTGCCTCATTGGGTGATATCAACCTACCAATTTATCGAGACGCTCACTCGACAGGCATTCCTACCGCCCCATCCTCAGGCTCTCACCCTAGTAAGATAGCCTGGGTCGTACCTGCCCCCCTAGAGCCGATCAGCTCTATGTCATGCATCGATGCTTCTGGTATATCTCTCGCACATTCTCCGATGGTCTATTCTGAGACGCACATTTAGCCGAATGATTGCGCCGATATTCAGTGGTGATCGACCCCCTTACAACCATATTGGGCGTGGGGATGCAATGAAGCCCGGCCTGGGCAATCCATGACTGAGGGGTTTGCTCTCGCGCCCCGTCGACAGGAGACAGGACGTACGATGCGCCCTCGCCACACCTCTCACGCTGCGAATATCAGACTGACCAGATCGACTCGAATCGAGTTCAATCGTAAGAGCCTATACCGAAGACCGGTCCGTAAGATTCACAAAGAGCCGTTCTAAGATGGAATCGTTCCAGGAAAGCAGCCACCTCCGGCCTGACATTCACATATTGATCGCAGACGATCACGCGCTGGTCCGTCGAGGCCTGAGGGAGTTCCTTCGAGATTTTCTCGCCGAGGACGGGTTAACACCCCACATCGTGGAGACTGGTTCGGCCCACGATGCTATTAGGCAGATCCATGCAGCGACCTGGAACCTCGTGATTCTCGATCTGAACTTGCCTGACATGCCCGGCCTGGAAATCTTGCGCATTCTCAAATCGGTACAACCCACTGCAGCCGCGATGGTTCTCAGCATCTACGCTGAAGAGCACTATGCCGCTCGTGCGGTTCGGGCTGGCGCACTCGGCTATCTCACAAAGGACACGGGCCCGGAAGAACTCCGCTCAGCGGTGGCCCGTCTTCTGCAAGGTGAACGGTACCCCCACGCTGATGCGGCCCTACCCATTCAAGACGGAGTGCCGCACAGGAATTCCCTGTGCGCCGACACCCTTCCAGCGGTGTTGTCGGACCGGGAGTTTGAAGTGCTTCAATGGATTGCACAAGGACGGCGTTTGACGGACATTGCTGAGCACCTGAACTTGAGCATCAAAACGGTGAGCACCTATCGAACACGGCTGCTCATCAAGCTTGGGCTGAAAACAACGGCGGAGCTGGTGCGGTACGCCCTCAATCAACAATTAGTGTAGTGGGGCATCCTACACGGGAGGAAGCACCCATTCGCCAGGACGGACCCTTTCAGATGGAGTGAGGCCCGGTGATCGCCGCTAGTGCTCGGTTAGGCCTCGCTCACGATGAATCACGACGCTTTTCTGTCTCGACCTTATGGCTAATATCCTCGTCGTAAACGCCGACCCAAATCTCAAGCGGCTCATCAAGCTGGCATTGCCGGGCATGGAACACTTTGTCCGGCATAGTATTAGCTTGCAGGCTGCTCCCGTTCAGCCTTTGGCATCCAAACTCGATCTGGTCATCGCTCGTCTCGTGGCTGACGACGATCAGGGGCCGGAAGACCTGGTGGAACTGCGACAGACCTTCCCGACCGCACGCCTGATCGTCACGGCCGCTTTACACGATCCCGCTCGGGAGGGTGAAAAATTTCAGCGCGTGGTGCGCGAACTCCAAATCGAATACTGTTTACTCGAACCGGTTGCGACAGGCTC
>JBDTWG010000181.1:0-7333 GCA_040006855.1 Nitrospira sp. | reverse complement strand
CTATATGGAGCTGGCGAGAGGAATTGAACCTCCAACCTGCGGTTTACAAAACCGCGCATCGTCGTTTTAAATCTCCCGTATTTTGCCATGCTTAGATCCAAAACTCCTTACTAGCCTTGCTATCACAGTCTTTTCCGCGTTACACTTCGTTTCATCAAGTTTCACTCTATCCCGCATGCTTTGTTGCCTAGCCGTTGCCTAGATCTACCAGAGGAGAAAAAACCGATGGTTAAGGAAGCTAGCCACCTCACGTTGGTTACCGCTGACAAGGCGAAGCCGCGGCACGCCTTGTTTGACGTGAAGACATTGAAGCATTTGAAAATGCCACCAAAACGAATCGATAAACACGGGCGTGAAATCGTCAACCAGGTCACATATTGGGATGCGAGCACGAAAGGCTTTGGCCTGCGGATATCCAGCGCCGGGACGAAGACGTGGGTCTGGATGGGACGCATACCGAAGCATGGGCGCAGAGTCGTCGCCCGATACCATCTCGGGCTATACGCGCAGAAGGAGGGAGGGGCAGGGTTGACTCTGGCGATAGCGCGGCGCCGGGCACACGACTACCAACAGAGTGCCGATCGCGGAGAAGATCCCGGACTACATGTACAGGATTCCAAAGCGGAGGCGCTCACGCGAAGCACGAACACCTTCAAGCGCGTCGCGGAAGAGTTTCTCGCCACACATCATCCAAGGAAAAAAGCTCAGCTTCGACCCACTACCCTGCGAAGATATCGGGGCCTTCTTTTGGGACCCGATGTCAAAGACTGGTTTCATCGTCCCCTGGCAGGTCTCACCAGGCCCGATGTGATCGACTTGCTGCACCGGATGCAGAGACGGAAGAGCGCGACGGGGGGGAGGCTCACCGTCTCGACCAATCGCATGTTGGCGGTCCTGCGAAAGTTGTTTCGATGGTCCATACAGCGAAACCTAATTGCCCAATCGCCGGCCAATGACATAGAGCCACCGGCAGCCGAGGTGCCACGATCGCGACACTTGTTTGGAAGCCGTCAATACAATCGCCCCAGCGAGCTTGCCTTACTCTGGAGCGCCTGTGGCCTGGTCGGACCATTTGGCGGACTGCCGAAGTTGCTAATGCTCACCGGCCAACGGTTGAGCGAGGTGGCAGGGATGCGCCAGGAAGAATTACTCGACCTCGATGGTCCGGAGCCGCGCTGGTCAATTCCCGGCAGTCGTACGAAGAATGGCAAGGAGCATTTGGTTCCCCTTTCGCCGCTCTCGGTGCTCACCATCCACGCCATGCCACGGATGGTGAATTGTCCCTTCATCTTCAGCGGGACAGGAACGACAGCGTTCAGCGGATTCTCCGTTTTGAAAAAGCGTATCGATGGGCAGATTGCGCTCTTGAAGAAAAAGCACCCAACACGGTACGCCGGACAGTTCATCGAGCTGTGGCGATTCCACGATCTCCGGCGCACATTCAAAACCGGACTGGCGGAGCTCGGCATCGGGTCTGATGTCCGCGACGCGCTCGTGAATCACACCCCACAAGGGGTGGCCGCGCATTACGATCACGCCGAATTCAATACTGGGAAGCGCCATGCAATGCAGTGCTGGGAGGAACACCTCGCGGGGCTGATTGCAGACGCTGAGGGCGCGTAATTCAGATCTACGGGCTTCTTCAGCGAGATCCATGAAGAGGGTTCATGCTTCGCATTGATGACATTCAGCAATGGCCAGAACCAGTTGCATTTGGACAGATCGAAGCCCAGGGTGAACCTGGCAACCTCGGAGGAACTATCTCGGTTCATATCCCTATTGCTCTCAATGGAACAAGGTCGACGAATTTCAAGCTACTTGCCACGGGAGAGACCTTTCGGGAGCTCGCCGGGGGGTGGAAAAATGTGAGTGAGAGACGATTGGGAAAGTTAGCCATGCTGGCTATTCAAGCAGGCAGTGGGAGGGCTGGCGCCGCACCTAGCGTAAGTTGGCCTCAAGGCATTGAGGGGGGACCTCTTACGGTCATTAAAAAAAGCGGCAGACCAGTATCCGTGACGCTCCCCATTATTTTAAAAGGAAAAACGAGAATCCTTAGGTTTATTGCAAAGAGTGATGCATTTGGAAGTCTCGCCACGTTTCATTTCGGCGATGAGGTGTCGGACTCCAGATTTGGATACCTTTTCAGGATCGCTCTATGGACAGGACACGAGAAAGTCATTCAGCCGCGGCCTGGCCAGGGTGGCGGACGGAGAAAACCTATTCAGCGTTGTGCATGGAAGACCGCCAGTTGGTTAGGCCCAGCTTTACTGCCACCGATGCATGACGCCCTCAAGGAGAATACCGAAAGCGCCATCGCAATTATTAAGGCCATGAAAAAAGAAGTACGAGGTCTGAAAATTACTCCGAGAGGAATGGCAGCCTTCTTGATTTGGAAAAACTGGAGAAATTGGAGGTCCAAATTTCCACCGGGGAAACTCGACTGGCCTAGCAAGATCACGCCGATTGAGAGTGATGGACTTTCTCAGTCCGGGGGCTTTTGGGATGAGATCTTTCATGGCCAACTCAAACTTAAAAAGTTTCCCTGGGCGACGCTTCGAAAGGAAAACCCAGAAAGATTTGATGCGCTCACACAGCAGGGGATTGAGCAGCTCAAGGCGGCAGGAAAGAATGTTGACTGGTCGAGGTTCGAACGAGAACACCCCAAACAATTCGGACAGACCATAGAGGAATTTCGTCAGTCGTACATGCGGCTTAACCAATTCAGGCGGCGCGTGGAGTTGCCAGCCGCAATTGCCTCAAAACTACCAAAGGCTGCAAAAAAAGAACTAACCAAGAAATCAAGCCTAGGTACATTTTATATTGACGTGCCCTACCAAGGCCCACAGTACATACTACCCAAACCCTTTCATGAAGTTGTGACTGACATCCTCGAAAACCGAGACGCCTTCATTCTCCTACCTGATTAGTCCTTCTCAATCATCGCCGCGACACAGCCCAAAATTTTTAGTTAGGGCGGAACTTATCGGTTCCTCCCTGTGGCACATTGCCATCATGAAACGCGTAGACATAGCACGCACCGGGATGGCTGCGAACAACGGGAGGGAGCCCATGCCAACGATCGAGAACATTCAGGTACTTCGCGAAAAAGAGCGACACCGGATCACGGGACTGAGCCGCACTCAGTGGTGGAGATTGGAACGGGCGGGACAGGTGCCTCGGCGCATTCCGCTTGGGGAAAATTCAGTCGGCTGGCTCAAGGGTGAGTTGGAAAGCTGGATAGCAGCGCGCGCGGCAACGCGACGCTAATAAGATAGGCCACCCTGGTTCCGGCAAAGAATCCCAAGGCGGCCAAACTGAATGGAGACGATATGACGACACTAGACCAAGCTCCCATAGAATGCAAGCCGGACTCTGAGTCCTGGATTCATCCCATCACATTGGGTTTGTCAGATGATGCAGCGGGCGAAGCGCCCCTTCGCAGTGCGATCGTGGTCTGGATTGGCCTGAACTGCATTCACTCTGTGCACATTCAGGCTCCCGATTCCTCAACAGAGGAAGAATTACGCCTCCTGCTGATGTCTGTTCTCCCGATTCTGGAACAGTTGCGCGAGACGGTGAACGGGTTCCGCTGTGAGCCTGTAGGGGCGAGCAGCTAATGGCCTCGCGATATCGAAAGATAGATCCCCGCATCTGGACCGATGAAAAGTTTCGTCAGTTCACACCACACGAACAGAGAATCTGTCTGTACATTCTCACAGCCCAGTCGAACCGGATCGGGCTGTTCTCCTTTTCACCCGGGAAGGCTTGTGAGGATCTTGGAACGTTACCCCTAACGTTTCGTAAAGGTTTCGATACAGTCTGTCGGGCCTTGCATTGGGAGTGGGATTCTAAAACCCGTGTGCTCTATCTCCCAACCTGGTGGCGGTACAACCCACCGGAGAATGCCAATAATGTCATTGGCAATTTGAAAGATCTCGATGATTTACCTGAAACCACTCTCCTGGAGCGCTTTTCCAGCAATACGACCTATCTCTCTGGGAACCTTATTGAGACGTTTATCCAAACGTTAGCGAAACGTTCCCCTAAACGTTCGCCATCTCAGGAGCAGGAGCAGGAGCAGGAGCAGGAGCAGGAAGGGAGTCGACACGCTGACCTCATCCGATTCACACCGGAGCAGATTTATGAAAGGTGGAACGGCATTCCTGGCATCAAGCCCTGTAAGGCATTAGGGAAGACGGTCCGGGATCGGATACAGGCACGGCTGAAAGAGCATCCCTCACCAGACTGGTGGATCGGTGTTCTACAGCAAGTCAGGGCTTCTGATTTCCTCTGCGGTCGCACGAATGGATCACGAGGACCATTCCACGCCTCGCTCACCTGGATGCTCGCCCCTACGAACTTCGACAAGCTGCTCGCGGGAGATTATGACTCCGTCAGTTCCAACGGCCAGGGTGCAATGTCGACGTGTATGAAACGCATTCAGGGTCCCGACGATCGCTTCCTTCGCCCATGCGGTCAACCGGTGAGCCCTCAGAGCGGGCTGACTGAGCCGCGCTGCGCTGAGCATGTCACCAGACTCGTCGAACCGAAAGGGATTGTCCATGTTGCTCACTGATGCGCCAAAACTACAGCCGCATGACCTCGACGCCGAACAAGCGGTCCTCGGCGCCGTATTACTCGACCCTACGGCCTTGGGCAAGGCGCAGGAGCACGTGAGCTCCAGTGACTTTTACAATGGCCGGAATCGCCTGGTCTACGACGCCATAGTCGATCTTGATGGGAAAGACGAGGGGCTCGATCTTGTGACCATCGGCGATCACCTTGAGCGCAACGGGGGCCTCGTCCATGTTGGAGGCCGGGCGTCGCTCGTAGAAATCCTCACGACCATCTCCTCGGCCTCCAATGTCTCGCATCATGCCAAAATCGTAAGGGACCACGCGGTCCGGCGCCAGCTGATTCGCTTGTCGGACAAGATCAGCCAGCGCGCATATGGTAAGGAGTCCTCAGCAGGCCTTCTTGAAGACGCACAGCGGGAATTGCATGAAATTGCTTCTAACCGAGATCAGCGTAGCTGGTGTTCACTCGCTGATGTGGCATGCGAGACCGTGAAATACGTTGACCAAGTGTCAAAGCGCAGCACGGCACTGGTGGGCATTCCAACCGGCTACAAAGTTCTCGATTCACTGCTTGCCGGGTGGCAGCGTTCGGACTTGGTTGTGATCGCGGCACGGCCAAGCATGGGGAAAACCTCCCTGGCTTTCGGATCTTCGCTCGTCGCGGCCAAGGAGGGGTATCGCGTAGGCGTGATCTCCATTGAGATGTCTCGCCGGCAGGTCGGACTTCGATTGCATGGGATGGGCGCCCCGATCGATGTGCATGCCTTACGAACGGGATCGCTCACTCAACAGGGCTGGTGGTTGCTCGCTGAGACGGCTCAGACGTTTGGCTCTCTTCCTATCTGGATCGATGATTCTTCGCTCTTGACAGTCGAACAGATTGCCGCCAAGGCTCGGCAGCTCCAAGCGAGAAGCGGTCTCGACTTACTCATCGTGGACTATCTGCAATTACTCGAACTCCATCACGCTGAAACCCGACAACAGGGTGTCGCCGATGCATCGCGCAAGCTCAAGCTGCTCGCCAAAGAACTCGATATCCCCGTGCTCGTGCTTTCACAACTCTCTCGCGCCTGTGAACAGCGCCCCGATAAACGACCCATGCTCTCAGATTTGCGCGATTCGGGCGCGATCGAACAGGATGCCGACGTGGTGCTGTTTCTCTACCGGGAAGAAGTCTACACCCCGGACACCGAAGATAAAGGCGTAGCGGAAATCTTAATTCGTAAGCATCGCAACGGCCCGATCGGGGATCGGCGGCTAAGATTTGTCGATCGCTTCGCCCGGTTTGAGGATGAACCGTCATGAGCACCCGCTTTGCCCTTCCCAACCGTCGCAACCACATCACACAGAAGGTCCGGATTGCTGGACAGCGTACCCTCTACCTGAGTGTGCATGACGACACGCAGCCGGCAGAGATCTTCCTGCGCGTTAAAGGATTGGACTGCTCCGCTGAACTCGTCGGCCTCTACGACGTAATAGCCCGCCTGATGAGCATTGCGCTGCAATACGGCGCTCCCCTTGAGAAGGTCGGCCATCTCCTCACAGGCGCCCAATTCGCTCCGTGTGGCCCTGTATCCGGACATGATCGCCTCAAGCACTGCACGAGTCTGCCAGATCTGATCGGCCGGCACCTGTTGGTGGAGTATTGCGGGCGGCACGAGCTGGGGCATAGCACGCGCATAGGTGCCACGGGTGAAGGAGAGCAGGCATGAAATTGAATCGAGTCCAAGCGAAAGGAAACACGGGCGGCTCATCGCCTATGGTGCGAGCTGCCCGTGCGGCGGGGGTAAGAGCTGAGCCCTCCGGCCCCCGTCAAAAAAAACAGAGCAGTTCATCAACCGGGCCATTGAGGCCCACACACAAAGGGGAGGCATCATCATGAGCAGCAATGTGCAGTCAGGAATCGGTTGCGAGCGAGATAGTCAATTGCGCGGTGGCAGGAGAGAGAACCCACGCACGTTCAATATGGGGATTCCGATAGAGCGCGTCACACGCCAACTTGGGCTGAGCGCGTCGGTATCGCACGTAGACATCGCGACTGGCGATTTGGTTTCGATCGGCAAGGACGGGAAGATCGTGCCGCTGGATCTTGCCTTACCGTTTGGCGGGATCATCGAGAAAGTTGGTGAGGACAATTTGGGGCGGTACACGGCCGGCGTGATTACGCGATGTGCTCTCTGCGTGAAAGTGCACGGTCTGACCGCTGAAACACGACGAGGAGCCAAGATCTATGCGCGGCCGGGACCAAGGACCGTGTTCACCGTTGAAGAAGCTGGCGGTGTGCTCGTGGGCGAGTACATTGCGCACGAAAATATGGAACGATCGATGGGTACCGTCGGGGTTCGAGCTGACGGCGATACCCGGCGCTTTGAACCGGGCGGGTCACTGCCAGGAAGATAGGGAGGGCTGTACCATGAGGCGTTCGTGTGTCGAGTGCGGGAGGCTCGTTTTCGTCGAAATCTCAGCGAAAGGCGTGAGCCGACAGAGCACCAATATCGATCACGACCTGTGTCGGAGATGCTACCGGTCCATGAAGGAAAAATTCCATGCCAGCCGGAAAATGCCGAAGTCACCGCGTCCAGCGGAGCGAGCGCTTGCCCGTGCGTTGCGCGGGTAGCAAGGGAGTCAACAACCGTCAACCAGGAGGGAATCATGAGAGAAGCGGTGATAAATGGGCCGGGGGCTGAACGGCTTGCGGTGATGGGAAATGGATACCGGCGAAACGGGAGGGCGTGGATCTCGTCGGTCAGGAAGGA
>JBDTWG010000180.1:0-7387 GCA_040006855.1 Nitrospira sp. | reverse complement strand
CTAGGGCTTCGCGTCACCGTTTGAAGAGGCGCACATATCGTTCAAAGATAAACAGACGGTTACGCTTCTGCCCGGTAAATTCCTGCAAAATGCCAAGCTTGACGAAGTCGTCAATCAGCGCGGCCGCCGTATTGGTTTGTGCCTCAATCAACTGCGCCACGGATTTGATGCTGACCATCGGAGTTTGGTAGAGCGTCCGCATGAGCGCTTGAGCATTGGCCTGACGGCGCACATGAAAGGTGGGCATGTGCTCGCGTTCAATCCCCTCCTTGAGCGCCAGAATATCCTTGAACACCTGAATGGACAACGCGGCAGTCTCACGCATGCCAAGCAGAAAAAAGCGCACCCAGGGCTCCAATTTATGCGTGGTGCGCACGGCCATCAAGTGCTCGTAGTACTCGCCTCGATGTCGCTCAAAAAAATCAGAGAGATACAGAGCCGGCTTATGCAAGAGGCCGAAGCTGACCAGGTAGAGGACAATGAGCAGTCGTCCCAGGCGGCCGTTGCCGTCCAGAAATGGGTGGATCGTTTCGAATTGATAATGGATCAGCGCAATTTTGAGCAAGTGCGGAACGTGGATTTGATCATTGTGGATGAACTTCTCCAGGTCGCTCATGAGGTCGGGCACCTGTTGGTGATGCGGAGGGACGAACGCGGCATGTTTGAGACTGACGCCGATCCAGTTTTGGCTGGTGCGAAATTCACCGGGCTGTTTATGCGTGCCGCGCACGCCCTGCAATAGCACCGCATGCGTCTCGCGCAACACGCGATTCGACAACGGCAGATGACGCAGTTGCTTGACCGCGCTATTGATGGCCTGGATGTAATTATGCACTTCCTGCCAATCGTTGCGTTTTTCGGGATCCAGGTCGCCCTTCTTGACGAGGGCCTCTTCGATGCTGGTTTGGGTGCCTTCGATACGGCTGGACGTCGTGGCTTCCTTCGTGATGTGCATCCGTATGAAGAAGTCGACATCCGGGATCAGTTGGGAGAAGGCATTGAGTTCGCCGAGCAAGCGATTGGCCTCTTCCAGCAGCGTCACGATCTGCGGATCGGACACGCTCCATTCATGGTTGATGCCGGTAGGAAGAAAACTTCGGTACTCATACTGCTGTTCGAACGCCCCGGCTTTGAACTCACTGATATTCATCGGATCCTTGAAAACAACACCGTTGCATTTGATGTTAGTTAATTATTATGTCAAATATGCGGTCTCAAATTGATATAAAGCACATTAAATGTCAAATTGAGACCATGAATGCTCTGCCCGCATCGCATGGCGTTGAATTAATCTTATTGCTTAAGTATCTGTTGAGCTTCCTGCCGCACGGCTTGGCGGAGGCTTTCCGGCTTGAGCACCTTGACCCCGCTGCCGAAGCTCAGCACCCACCCGACTAGTTCCCTGGTATCGGCCACTGACAGCGTCATGCGCAGACCACCATTCTTCACTCGCTTGCTCTGCTGCGTGTCGTGCCACACCCGATCCTTGACCCAGGCGGCAGTGGCCTTGTCGAATTCCAACTCCACGTCGATGCGAGGCCCGCGCATGACCGTGAGCGCATCCTGCACGAAGGCGTCGAGATCGAAGTGCAAGGGGATCTGGTAGGGATGGTCGGTGGGCGTGACGGACTTGATCCGCTCCACGGCAAACATCCGGGGCTCGCTCCGCAAGTGGCAGTAGCCGATGAGGTAGAGGCCGCCGGTAGCATACCAGAGCCGATAGGGATCGACCTCGCGCCTCGTGATCCGACCACGCGATGCGCTGTCATACCGCACCTGAATGGTAGTCTTGTCGGCGATGGCCCTGGTCAGCCGATCGATGGTGTCGCGATGTTGCCGATATCGTTTGTGCGGTCCGAGTCCGACGCTAAAGGTGCCATCGAGCTGCTGGACGAGGGCGACACCTTGCGGCGGAAGTGCGGCGGCAGCTTTGCCGAGCGCCGATTGCAGCGAGGTGTGAAGTTCGGTACCTTCGAGCGGGGTGATCAGCCGTCGGCTGAACGTCAGCGCCATCAGTTCCGAGGGCGAGAACCGCAGTCCGGGAACATTGCGAAATCCCTCCATGAGCCGCCAGATGGTGTGGCCGTTGATCCGTTCGGTGACCAGCGGATAGCCGGCTTCTTCCAACGCAGCGAGATCTCGACGGAGGGTGCGGGGGTGACGCGTGGAACCGGGTGCGAGGGATTCGGACAGTTGCTCCAACGTCACGCCCTGTCGCGAAGTCTCGAGCTGCTTCAACACGACCAACAGACGGACGGCCTGATCGTTGCGCGCCATACGCGGTCCTCAACCTTGCCCTGGCCGATTTGCGGCGCTCAGTCTACCAGGATGTTGAAACGGTCGCTAGCATCCCATTCGATGCTCGTGCATGGCGAAGCGTCGTTCGTTCCGGTCGCGATGCGGCTCATGACTATCGGGCATCGGCTCCAACTTCCAGGCTTCGGCTCCAACTTCGCGGCGAGATAGGAACAGCGAACCAGTCAATGGCTGTGGGGTCGCTGCATGGCACGCTCATCGCAGTCCCTGATCATCCAGAGTAGAATCCTCACGGGCATCCGCTTCAACCCAGGAAACTGCATCGATGCTCGTGACGACTGAGATCAATCGCCGGAACCACCGGCAGGCCCTCGCCGCCGCGTCGCTGGTGGCCGTGGTCGCTGTGTTTTGGGGTTGGCTCGCGACACCTCTGTGGCTCCTGCTGGGACTCAGTCCGTTCACCTATTGGTGGTTACGACGACGCTGTCTCCGGCGTTTGGAGATCATGCAGCAGCCGTTTCCCGACGACTGGGAAGAGATTCTTTGCGCGCATGTGGCGTTCTTCGCCGCGCTGGACGGCGAAGGAAAGGCGCATTTCCGGCACTTGGTGCAGATCTTTCTCGACGAGGTTCGGATCACGGGTATTCGCACGGAGATCGACGAGACGGTTCGAGTCTTGGTGGCGGCGAGTGCCGTGATCCCCATCTTCGGCTTTCACGATTGGGAATACCATCGGCTGCGCGAGGTGCTGATTTATCCGGACGCGTTCGATAACGACTATCAGAGCGCCAAGGGGCCTGATCCGGCCATGCTGGGGATGGTCGGCCTGCACCATTTGAGCGGGGTGATGATTCTGTCTAAACCGGCTCTCCTGGCGGGATTCGCCCATCCGTCAGCCAAGCAGAATGTGGGGGTCCATGAGTTCGCACACTTGGTCGAACGAGAGGCGAGCGATTATGGGCTCCCACCGGAAGTGCCTTGGATGGTGGTGCGGCAATGGGTGCGGTATGTGGCTCGGGAACTGGCTCGCCCGCCGGCGCATCATGCCCACTTCAACACCTATGCCTACACGAACTCGCACGAGTTCTTCGCGGTGTTGGCTGAGTATTTCTTTACGTCTCCCGACATCTTGAAACGCAAAGATCCGGCATTGTACGCGATGCTGCGGGACATGTTTCACCAAGACCCCCGCGTACTGCTCCCGTCTCTGCCCAAGCGTCGCCACGGTGTCGGTCGCAATGCCCCCTGTCCCTGCGGCAGCGGCAAGAAGTACAAACACTGTTGTCTTTTCAAAACCGGCGCCGCGGCCGAATGAGGCATGAGGACTCGGGGCGTCTGGTTTGTGGCTGATGGCAGGAACGCGTGCAGCGCCGCTCACGAAGCCCTCTTGTGAACGACGACAGACGAGTGATGGCCAACGACCGGCGAGGTCGCTGCCGACTCACGTGGGAATATCGGTCGTGCCGTCGTAGGAGGCCCGCGACTGGTGGGAGATTTTCAACACGTCCCCGTCCCTCACGAGGGAATCGAGCGACCCGATTTTTCGATTCACGGTGACCAGCAATTCGCCGCGCACCACGAACGGTGCCAGGGCATCGAGCAGGTCCGCATTGCCCTCGATCACTGCTTTGATGGCCGTCGGACCTTCCACATCAAGATCCAATTCGGTTTCCTGCACGCGCTCCTGTAACGTGACTCCCAAGATAAGCACTTTAACCATTGTGTCTCCGTTCTCCTTTTCTCCCTATCCAGCATGACTCGAACTTTTAAGGCATCGTACATCGTGACGCGTAAAACCTTGTCTTGTCAGCTCTGTGCCCGCGCGTGACAGTGCAAGCAGTCTTGCCGCTTGGGATGTTGCGCCGGCAAGGGGCGGGTGCCTGTCGGCACATGGCACGTCAGGCAATCCTTCTCCAGGGTCACGGCCTGATGCTCGCTGTTGACCGGCACCTTGGGGTTGCGGTCACGCGGAGAGGGCAGCAGCGCCACGCCCCCGACGACGAGCAGCGCCAGCACCACAAAAATAATATCCGCTTTGCGAAACGTCATTGAGCGGCTCCTGGTCGTTCTTTCGTACGTTGCGCACCCGCCTCATAGGCCTCGTTGAGCACCTGCGCGACATGTTTTACTGCCACGCGGCCGCGCATGCCGTTGTTGAGCTGAATCATGCAGGCGGGACAACTGGTGGCGACCGTCTCCGCCCCGCTCTGTTCGATGTTCCGGCGTTTGCGGTCGAAGATTTTTTGCGACGTGTCGTAATCCTTCACCAGATAGGTGCCCGCTCCGCCCGCGCAGCGATCGGCATCGGTCATCTCCACATACTCCATCCCCGGCACATGCGAGAGAATCTGGCGCGGTTCCTTCGTCACGCCGGCGGCCCGCAGGTGACAAGAAGAATGGTACGTGACGCGACGGGGTAAGCCTTCCGGTGATCCCATGGCCGGCTGCTTGTCGGATCGCGCCACGAATTCCGTAATGTGCAAGACTTTCTTCGCCAAGTTGTCTGCTGCCTGCCGGTCTGGTTCGCGCTCGAAGAACTTCTTGTATTCCTTGAGCATGAGGGTGCAGGAGGCGCAACCGGTCACGACCCTGTCATACCCGGCCAACGATTGGATATTGAAGCGGGCGTTTTCCTTCACTAGGTCCACATGCCCATAGGTTTCGATCGGCGTGCCGGAACAACGCTGCGGCGGCAACGCCGGCTCGACTCCATGTTTGCGCAACACGCCGATCACCGCATCCCCCACTCCATCCTGAAAGTAGTTGGCCGCGCAACCATGGAAATAGGCGACGCGGGGCGCTGGGGAATCCTTCAACGGTTGCGTGAGCTCCGGATAGCGCTCGCGCAAGTGAGTCGTGGCGAGCTTGGGAAGGACCATGTCCGCCGGTAGTTTGGCTGTGGGAGCGATGCGTTTCATCAAAGGTGCGGCCAGGCGTTCGAGAATGGCGCGGGGGAATGGACGATTCCACAGAGATTGCGTTTTCGCCAAGACTTTAAGGATCGCTTCAAATACTGGAAGTTTCGCTTGCAGGCTGAAGATCCACCGCGAGCCTTGATTGGGGTCCTCGGCGCGCCGCTGGAGGATTAATTCTGAGACGTCCACCCCGGCCGGACAAATCGTCCGGCAGGATTTGCAGTTCAAGCAGGCCTCCACCACCCGCTTCGAATTCAGATAGCTGTAGTCTTTCGATGTGACGATCTCGAACCAGCCGCGCGAACTCATGTCTTCCGATTGAAACACGTCGTACACCGGGCAGACAGAATTGCACTTCGCGCAGGTCGCGCAGGATTTTGACAGCCGCTGGTAGTCGATATGTTCGGTGAAGGACGTCTCGCTGATTTTAATCCCAGGGTTCATGACGTTCGTGGGATCCAGCGTCTGCTTGACCTGCACGAACAGCTGATACAACTCCTCCCCGAACATCTTGCGGACATATTCGGCCCGCACCCGCCCATCGCCATGCTCGCCGCAAATCGATCCGTCAAAACGGCTGAGCACGGTCTGATGGATCTCATGATAGGCCTGCACCATCTTGTCGAAATCCTGCCGATCGTTCACGTTGAGCAACGGCACGATGTGGGCGTTGCCGTTGCCGATGTGGCCGAAGATCGCCACCGGCACATGCTGCCCCTCGAAGAAGGTTTCCAAATACCGAATCAACTCGCTGATCCGTTCGGCGCGCACGACCACATCGTCCACGAAGTTGATGGGTTTCTTGCGCGGGTCAAACCGGTAGAGCGTCGGATAGAGTGCCTTCCGTGCTTTCCAGAGTTGATCGCGCTGATCCTTATCATAGGCCACCGTGAGGTCGCCGCAGAGTTGATAGCGCCGGCAGATGGTGGCCATCTTGTCGGCCCGCTCGCGCAGATCGGCCTCGCCCTCATGGCTGTCGAGCTCGGCCAGTAGCGTGGCGGCGGCATCCGCCGGAATTCCATGCGCGGCACGCCCAATCAAGTTCAGAGTGTTTGCATCCATGACTTCCAGGGCGCTGGGTCGGAGGCTCAGCAAATGTGGCACCGCGTCTCCCACATCTTCGAGTCGGCGAAAGTGGATCAACGCCGTCAGCGTCCCCTGCGGCTTGGGAACTAACCGGAGGGTCGCTTCGCTCATGACACCCAACGTGCCTTCGCTGCCGACGAAGAGTTTGGGCAGATCGAAGAGGCCCTGTTTCAAGCCGTCGGCCAGTCCGAACAGGTTGTAGCCGCAACTGTTCTTGCTGACCGTGGGCCGTTTGCTGTCGATCAAGGCACGCTGCTGTTGCACCAGATCGAGAATCGGCTTGAGCGATGGATGGGCGGCGAGAGTCTGGTCCAAGGCCGGGTCGTTCAGACCCAACGGAGCGGCTGAGAGCCATGCGCCGGACGGCAGGCAGACCCGAAGCGCTTGCACATTATCTTTGACGGCCCCATAGATCAACGTATGCGGACCGGAGGAATTGTTGGCCACCATTCCACCGAGCTTGCACATGTCTCCGCTGGAAGGGTCAGGACCGAAGAGCAGATGTCGTCCACTGAGCTGCTTATTCAATTCCGCCAGCACGATACCAGGCTGCACGCGCGCCCAGCGTTCCTGCTCATTTACTTCAAGGATGCGATTCATCTTGGACACGTCAAGGATGATGCCGGAGCCGATCGCCGAGCCGGTGAGATTGGTACCGGCCGCGCGCGCGGTCAGCGGGATGCCCCGTGACCGGGCAAATCGAACCACCGCATCGATGTCGTGCTCGGATTCAACCAGCACCACGGCTTGCGGGGTCATCCGATAGATGCTGGCATCGACGGCATAGGCCGTCAGCGTGGGAAAGTCGTTCTGAACCTTCGCCCGTCCGAGAAGCTGCCGAAGGTCGCTGACGACGGCGGATGATGTGTCGGGAAGAATGAGGGTCATGCTCGTGATTGCGTTGGCACATTCTAGCAGGATGTTGAAAAAGTCCGCCAGCTTTGTTCTCGCATCATTGGACGGCCTTTTGGAACATCCTCCGAGCGCCGCTGCCCGCGGCACGGGACTTCATGTCTATCGAGGCCGCGATTTTTGTCGACAGCCTGCGAATCACTTCATAGAGAGGTGGCTAAGCAGAGTTGTTGCGCGATCCACAATTCGTTAAGATGTGCGGCAATAAGACGAGGCTC
>JBDTWG010000179.1:0-7400 GCA_040006855.1 Nitrospira sp. | reverse complement strand
GCGATTCAGCAACGGCTGACGGGATTGGGCTATCTCGTCTGCGGAGTCATCCATAACAGTGAGGTGCTTCCGGCACAGATGATGGCGCTTCGGCCAGATCTCATCGTGATGGATATGGTTTTTCAGCCAAGCATGGCCGGAGGAGAATCAGTTCTCTCCCCGCTGACTGCTCTGACGACTCCGGTGGTGTACGTGACGAATCTCGGAGATTCCGTCTCCGTTCCCTTGAGCATGAATGAAGCCGTCCATTGCGTGCGGACCACGTCGGATGATCGAGAACTGCAGAGTGCCATTACGATGGCACTCTATCGGCACCAGGCGGAAACCAAATTACGCAAGATGGAACGATGGCTCGCCGCGACCCTGAACAGCGTGGGAGATGCCGTGTTGGCCGTTGATATCGAGGGCCTTGTGACCTACCTCAACCCCAGCGCAGAGTTGCTCACGGGGTGGACCATTTATGAAGCCGCAGGCCGTCCGGTGTCGGAGGTATTCACGACCCTGCGGCGCGACTCCCATGCGCTGGTGGAGAATCCCGTCGCTCGCGTGCTCGAAGAAGGGGTCGTCATAGAACTTGCCGAGGGCACGTTGCTCCAACGGAGAAATGGATCCACCTTTCCCATCGACGACAGTGCCGCGCCGATCCGTAATGAACAGGGCGAAGTAACCGGCGTGGTGATTATTTTTCGCGATGACACGAAGCACCAGCAACTTGAAGAGCAACTGCGCGAAACGCAAAAACTCGAGGGTGTCGGTCGTTTAGCCGGCGGCATCGCGCACGACTTCAACAATCTCCTTACGGTTATCAATGGCTGTAGCGCGCTGCTCCATCACAGTATGGCGCCGGACGATGCGCATCGAACAACCGTGGAGATGATTCAGCAAGCGGGCGATCGCGCCGCCGTACTGACCCAACAACTTCTCGCCTTCAGCCGCCGCCAGGTCCTGGCTCCAAAGATCCTCAACCTCAACGCAGTCGTGACGACCATCGACTTATTGCTTCGAAGTCTCCTGGGCGAGAAGGTCGAATTGATCACCCTGTTCGAGCCAACCTTGGGCCACGTCAAGGTGGATCCCGGACAGATGGAACAGGTAATTATGAATCTTGCCGTCAACGCGAGGGATGCCATGCCTGACGGAGGTCGATTGACCATTGAAACCAGGAATATTGCAGCCGATGGCCACAATGCTGCTGAGGGTGAATCTGAGCCTGGGCCTTCCGTCCTGCTCATGGTAAGCGATACCGGAGAGGGCATGGATGCAGAGACCAAGAAACATCTCTATGATCCATTTTTTACGACCAAGGCGATCGGAAAGGGGACCGGTCTTGGGTTATCCATGGTCTATGGAATTATCCAGCAAAGTGGCGGCCGGATCACCTTCTCGAGCGAGAGGGGCAGCGGCACGACGTTCAGCATCTACTTGCCACGTGTCGCGTCGGACGGCATCCTGCCGATCTCTCCCTCAACCGCCGCGACGATGTTTGGCGGGGCGGAAACAATATTGGTCGTGGAGGATGATGATCTGGTCCGCAAGATGGTCCGAAGCATCTTAGAAATGGGCCACTACGTCGTGCTTGATGCAAGGGACGGCGAGGAAGCAATGCGCCTGGCTGAAGGGACGACGAGTACGATCCACTTGCTGATCACCGATGTGATGATGCCCGGAATGAATGGAAAAGAAGTGGCCCGGTATTTGCTGACCGCATGCCCAAACGTGAAGGTGCTGTTTATATCTGGATATACCCAAGGTATGATCGGGCACGATGGCAATGGCATCCTAGAGTCCGGCATGCAATTTCTTCAGAAACCTTTCAGTCCAACGGCCCTGTTAAGCAAGGTGCGGGAGCTATTGGATAGCAAGGCTCCGCTCCCGTAAGCGCTCGCCCCTTTCCCCTTCTTCCTTTTTCTCTCTCACTTCCTTTACGATGCGCGTAGATCTATTGCTGTGATGCGAGACGAGGACGGATGAAGGCCAAGACCACTTTTCATTGCCAAGCGTGCGGCCACCAGGCGCCACGATGGCTCGGACGTTGCCCCGATTGTGGAGGCTGGAACACCCTCAAGGAAGAGCGCCTGCCGGCAGCCCCAAAAGGCCGCCAGGCCATGCCCAAAACGGCGATGGCCGTGGCGACGCCGATTTCCGACATCGAGATCGTAGGTGAACCTAGACACAGCACCGGAATGGGTGAGTTCGACCGCGTGTTGGGCGGTGGAGTGGTACCCGGTTCCGTCATGCTCATCGGCGGCGACCCCGGCATCGGCAAGACCACGCTGCTCTTGCAAGCTTTGCCGCTGCTCGCGAGGCCAGGCGAACAAGTGCTGTATGTGTCAGGTGAAGAGTCTCCTCGGCAGATCAAGATGCGGGGCCAGCGTCTCGGCATCGACGGCAAGCACCTGTTGATTCTCGGCGAAACCTCGCTCGAACAAATCCTCAAGTCCATCCAAGAGGTACAGCCGGCGGCCGTGGTGGTGGATTCGATCCAGACGGTCTATACCGAGCAACTGACCTCCGCGCCGGGCAGCATCAGCCAAGTGCAGGAAGTAGCGGGGCAGTTGATGTGGTTTGCCAAGCGCAGCAACGTGCCGGTGTTCATCATCGGGCATGTCACCAAGGAAGGCGCCATCGCCGGCCCACGCTTGCTCGAACATATCGTGGATACGGTGTTGTACTTCGAGGGGGATAAGAGCCACAGCTTTCGCATTCTCCGGGCGGTCAAAAACCGGTTTGGCTCGACGAACGAGATCGGGGTGTTCGAGATGAAGGACGGCGGACTGGAGGAAGTCAGCAACCCGTCCGAATTGTTTTTGGCCGAGCGGCCGTTGCGCAGCACCGGTTCCGTGGTGGTCTCCAGCCTGGAGGGAACGCGGCCGATTCTGGTTGAACTGCAGGCGCTGGTGTCCGGGACTAATTACGCCATGCCCAAGCGGATGGCGAACGGCGTGGAACCCAACCGCCTGTCCCTGCTGCTGGCCGTCATGGAAAAGCGCCTCGGTATGCATCTCTCGGGGCAGGATGTCTACGTGAACGTGGTCGGCGGCATCCACATCGACGAGCCGGCCATTGATCTGGGCATTGTCGCGGCCATTACATCAAGTCTCCGCGAGAGTCCGATCGATTTTACGACACTCGTGATGGGCGAGGTCGGATTGGGCGGTGAGGTCAGGGCGATCAGCCAGGCGGAACTGCGAATTCGCGAGGCGGCGAAGATGGGATTCAAGCGTTGTCTGTTGCCGGAGCGGAACGTGGCGAAACTCGAACCGATCGAGGGGATTGAATTGATCGGCATTCATGAAGTCGGAGACGCATTGGATGCAGTCCTGGCGTAAGGCCCACCATGTTATCGGTGTCCTGTTCCTCGTCCTCGTGACGGTCGGGTCGTTGCCTGGTTGCGCGCTCTTTGGGTCGTCAGATACCGCGCCGCTTCTGCAGGCGACGGCTGAGCAGTTGACCGCGCTCTTGCAGGAGCAGGCGGAAGAAGTTCGGACGATCAAGGGGCTGTTCAGCGCCAAGATCACCGGCGGCATCCTGCCGATCGGCCAACGAGTTCAAGGCACCGTCTTTTACCAGCGTCCGAATGCCATCAGGCTGCGCGGCTTCACGGCGGTGGGAAGCGAATTATTTGAGTTCGTGCAGATCGAAGACCAATTCAAACTCCGACTGCCGACCATGGGCCGTGAGGTGGTCGGTCGCCCCTCTGAAACGGATCGTCTCGGCCAGCTCACCCGCCCTTTTCAGTTGAGCGTTTGGGCAATGAGCGGGATTATCGGGACGCAGGTGGTGGGGCCGCAGGAGCAGGTACGGTTGACGGAAGACGGCGACCGCTATCGGCTGGATGTGCTGACTGGGCCGGGAAGTAACGGAGCAGCCCCGATCGTGACCAGGCGTATTTGGTTCGACCGGCGCAACCTGCTGGTCGTGAAAGAAGAGCGAGTGTCTCCGGCCGGCGAGATTGAGGCGACCATGCAGTTCGACGACTATCGCGCGGTCGGGGCTCCGGAGACAGCCGGGGCCCTCCCCATTCAGGAGCCCTCTGCGCCCAAGCGAATTCTGCGGCCCTTTGCCATTCATATGACCGACGGGCAAGGTTCGGGCAGTTTACAAGTGACATTTATAGAATTGATTCCCAATCAACCGATCAAGCCAAGCGAGCTGGGGCAGGTATGAAGTCACCGTCAGCCCGGTATGTGCTGGCTATCGAGACGGCGACGGCCTGGCAAAGCGTCGCGCTTGTGCAGGGCGAGCGGGTGCTTGCCCTCGCCGAGCAGGATGCCGACGGCTCGCACGCGCGTTCGTTGATGGGCGCCATCGATCGAGTCTTGCGGGAAAGCGGTCTCGGCTTACGGGAGGTGCAGAACTTGGCGGTCTCGATCGGGCCTGGATCGTTCACCGGGTTGCGCGTGGGGCTCGCCACGATGTTGGGCTTTCGCGCCGTCTTGGGGACCGCTATCGTGCCGGTGCCGACCCTGGAGGCCATGGCGTGGAATCTGCGCGCGACGCCGGGGCTCTTGGTGCCGGTCCTCAAGAGTCGGCACAATGAAGTCTATTGGGCTGCCTACGAGTGGCTGCCGGGTCCGAGCCTTCATACACGTATCGCCGAGCAGGTGGGTCCTCCCGCTTCCGTTGCGCAGGCGCTACAAGGCGCCGTGACTGCAACGTTGTTTGGAGATGGGTGGCAAGCCTATGGGGATGACATTCGCCAGGCCATCGAATCGGTCGGCGGCAAGGTTCAGGAGGTGGCGCCGGAACAGCGGCGTCCCTCGGCCGTCAGTGTGGCCTTGGCCGCCCGGCGACGCCTTGAAAGCGGGCCGTTGCCGGAAGTGAATATCGTCCCGCTGTATGTGCAGCGCAC
Source organism: Nitrospira sp. (assembly GCA_040006855.1). Taxonomy (GTDB): domain Bacteria; phylum Nitrospirota; class Nitrospiria; order Nitrospirales; family Nitrospiraceae; genus Nitrospira_A. The sequence goes on along the minus strand of JBDTWG010000179.1, from coordinate 2,548 downwards.
CGAAGCCGAAATAAAGTTCGATGAGCAGCAGGGGGTGTCGGCGTTGGAGCGGCGGCGAGAACGAGTGGCGAAGAAGATGGCGCAGGGTCGGCGCCAAGTCAGTCGGGAAGGTGGTAAGCCACGTGCCAAGAAGTAGAAAAACTGCGATCATCTATGCTGAAAAATAGTGACAGAATGACTCCGGACAGGGCGACGATTGAGCCGGCAACCGCGGAGGCGCTTGATGAGGTGTGGGCCATCGAACAGGCTTGCTTCTCTGCCCCCTGGACGCGCAAAATGTTGTCAGCTGAACTGTCCGGAAATCCATTTGCGCACTTCCTGCTGGCGAAGTGTCCCGATCCGCTGTCGGGGTCCCTCGTCATTGCAGGCTATTTTTGTTTTTGGATTGTCTTTGAAGAAGTGCGGTTGATGAATCTGGCGGTGCTGGCTCCCTTTCGTCGGCAAGGCGTCGCGACGCGGCTGGTTTGCAGGGCACTGCGAACGGGGTTAGAGCGTGGGGCGAATCGGGCGATGCTGGAGGTTCGGATGTCGAATCAGGAGGCGCTGACGCTCTATGATCGGCTCGGATTTCGGCAGACGGCCACCAGGACTCGCTACTACACACAGCCCGATGAAGATGCGGTGCTGATGGAGATGGCGCCGCTTCAATTAGGGATACTCTGCGAGCCGCCAGTCGAGAGCAGGGCAGGAGCCGAGTAGCAGGATGACTGTCAACGGACCGATGTAGTCAACCAGGAGGTGCGATATGCAGGCTGAGACTGCGATCACTGATCGGTTACGGCAATCCAACACAGAATTCCGAACTCTTGAAGCGTCCCACCATCGCCTTGATGCGGAGTTGGCGGATTTGCAGCGGCGACATGTCCTGACCCCTGCCGAAGAAGTGTTGAAGAAGCAGTTGCAGAAAGAAAAACTGGCCGCGAAAGACAGAATGGCCGAACTCATTCGCACCTCGCGTTAGCGAGAGTCGGAGGGTTCTCCGGACCGGCCTCGCGATCGAGGGGACCGAGAGCCGGGCCATTGATTCAGATACGTGATGCTCGCACCACTGGCCGCCCATATTCAGTCGCTCAAGAAGCGGCTGCTGATCATCGCGGTGACCTTGGGTGTCGCGTTTGCGACGGCATTCGCGTACTCCTCCGAGATGGTCGCCTGGCTCAATCGTCCGTTCCCGAACCAGTTAGTGTTCTACGGACCTACCGAAGCGCTGTTTGCGTCCATTAAAGTGTCGTTCCTGGCGGGCATCATCCTGAGTCTGCCCATCATTTTTTACCAAGTGTGGAAGTTCATTGCTCCGGCGTTGCTTCCCAAAGAGCAGCGTTGGGCGATTCCCTTGTTTCTGCTCGCTGCCTTTCTGTTTGGGCTGGGGCTGGTATTTTGTAACCTCGTGATCCTACCGCTGGTCATCGACTTCTTCGTCAGTTTCGGTATGGATCGCGATATCACCCCGGCGTTGGGCGTCGGTACGTACATCGATTTTAACGTCAAATTCCTTCTGATCTTCGGCTGCGCCTTCGAGTTGCCGCTGGTCCTGACCTTGTTGGCGCGCGCCGGGATCGTCTCGTCTGCGACGTTGGCGCATTACCGCAAACACGCCATCATGGCAGCGCTGATCATTTCAGCCATCATCACGCCGGATGCCACGTTGTTCACCATGCTGCTGATGGCGGTGCCGCTCATGGTGCTGTATGAGATCGGCATTCTCGGCGCGAAGATATTCGGGCGGGCGAGCGGGCCGACACCCGGCGTGAATTTGCCGCTGGATCCTGATATACCGATAGGGACTGCCGGCCATCGAGTCCGTTAGCGTAGCGCAGGCAATGTTCGTAAGGAGGGTCCGGCCATGACGCGTCACATACTGGTCTTGACGGCACTGATCCTGGGTTGTCTGCAGGGGACCGTCCACGCGGTGTCGGCTCCGAACGGGAGTGCGAGCAGCGGAACGCCGGCGCTGCAGCAGGCTCATCCCGGCGCAGATCCTGCCGGGCCAGCCGATATTGGCAATACGAGCATTCAGGCTTTGGCCGCTGGAAGCGGGGGAGTCGTCTATGCCGGGTCATTCGGGATGGGTATTTTCCGCAGCGGGGATCGGGGTGATACCTGGTCCTCGGCCAACGAGGGACTGACGGATCCCTTCGTGCTCTGTCTCACCACGACGAGAGACGGCGCCATTTACGCGGGCACGTTTCGCGGCGGTGTGTTCCGCTCGCATGACGCGGGCAAGAGCTGGCAGCCGGTCAACAAAGGGCTGAAGCGTTTGGAGATCAAAGCGCTGATGATGGATGCCAAGGGGCTGTATGCCGGCACGGGCGACGGCGTGTATCTCTTGAATGCCGCGCAGGATCAATGGAAGGTCGTGACCACCGGTTTGGATGAAATTTTGGTGCATGCGCTGGCGCGGACCAACGACGGCACATTGTACGCCGGCACCTCCGGCAAAGGCCTTCATAGTTATAGGGAGCGCACACCAGGATGGACGCGTCTCCGGCAGGGGTTGCGCGATCACGAAGGATTGGTGGAGAATTTTATCCGGGTGTTGGCAGTGGAC
>JBDTWG010000178.1:0-7439 GCA_040006855.1 Nitrospira sp. | reverse complement strand
TCGGCCATCCCAGGGTCGAGAAAGGCCAGAGGGCGGATGAGAACCAGGTGTCGAGCACGTCGGGGTCCTGCACTAACGCATCTGAATGTCCTTTTGCACAGGCATCCGGTTTGGCTTTCGCCACAATCACGGCCGCGTCGGACGGAATCAGGGGTGCTCCATCGGAGGACCGACGCAGAAACGGGCTCCCATAACAGGTCTCGCAATACCAGGCGGGGATCTGATGGCCCCACCAGATTTGCCGTGAGACACACCAGTCTTTGATGTCTCGCATCCAACCGAGATAGTTGTTCTTCCATGCCTCGGGAATGATCCTGACCCGACCATCCTCAACGGCTTTAATCGCCGGTTCAGCGAGCGGCTTAATGTTGACAAACCACTGATCCGACAGGAGCGGCTCTACCACCGTCTTGCAGCGATAACATTTGCCGAGCGCCATTTTGTGAGGCTCAGCTTTCTCAAGGATGCCTTGATCGGTCAGCCACTGTTCGATCTTGGGCCTGGCTTTAGCGACAGGAAGTCCTTCGACTATCTGAACGACATTCGATTCTGCCAGCGCGCCTTCCACACGCAGGTGGGCATGGATATCCATGATTTTGATGCGAGGTAGCCCGTGCCGTTCACCCGCTTCAAAGTCGTTGAAGTCATGGGCCGGCGTGATCTTGACTGCTCCGGTGCCGAACTCACGGTCCACAAGGATCGAATCACCCACAATGGGGATTGTGCGTGTTGTCAGGGGAAGCCGGACTCGTTTACCGATAAGGTGGCGATAGCGTTCGTCTTCGGGGTGCACGGCCACCGCGGTGTCCCCGAACAGGGTTTCGGGACGTGTGGTTGCGACCAAGAGAAATTGCGATGGATTCTCGGCGAGTGGATAACGAATCGTGTAGAGCTTGCCGGCGATGTCTTCATGCTCGACTTCTATGTCGGAGAGTGCCGTCAAGCATCGCGGGCACCAGTTGATCAATCGTTCGCCGCGGTAGAGCAACCCGTCTTCATGCAAGCGAACGAAGACCTCGCGGACCGCCTCCGAGAGCCCTTCGTCCATCGTGAACCGTTGGCGCTCCCAATCGCATGAGGCGCCCAACCGTTTCAGCTGGGAAATAATGGTCCCCCCGGACTTCTCTTTCCATTGCCATACTCGCTGGAGGAATGCGTCCCGTCCGAGCGTCTCCCGCGAGGTGCCTTCGGCTTGGAGTTGCCGTTCGACCACATTTTGGGTGGCAATGCCAGCATGGTCCATGCCGGGCATCCAGAGCGTATTTCGTCCTTGCATACGCCGCCAGCGGATCAAAATATCCTGAAGGGTATTATTCAGCGCATGGCCCACATGGAGCGAACCCGTCACGTTCGGGGGAGGGATCACGATGGAATAGGGTTGCCCGGAGTCGGTCGGATTGGCGTGAAACAAACCGGCGTCGATCCAGCGCTGGTACCAGCGATCTTCGACGTCGTGCGGGCGATAGGTCTTGTCGAGTTGTGGCGTGGACATGATCTTAGCGGCGGCTAGGCGCAACGCGGGCGCATCTTAACATGCGCCGTGTGGGCTCACAAGATAACGGCGATTCGTCTATCGTGGTTCAAAAGGTTGTGGCGGACTAAAGCCCTGTGATATACATCCGACGATTCAGTATGTTGACCCATAGCGCCAGCCTGAGCCCATAACCGTTGAAGGAGAGACTATGCCGAGGGGACGAGAGAAGGATCGCAAAACTCGCAAGAAGCATCGGAAGAACGTGGCGCGTGTGAAGGGGCTGGCTAAGACCCGTCGTGCGGCAGCAAAAAAAGTGAAGCGAGGGTAGGCGAGCGAGACGTTAGTCGGCGGAGCTCAATCGCTTGATCTCTGCCCGTACCTGAGTGTCTGCTACTTCCGGAACGATCCGCTGAACTGCCTGCTGGATTGGATCCTTCGCCATTTCGTGGACAATTTCATCGGCCGCCTGCCGCGCGCAGCTCGCGGCGACACGCTCGACTTCCTTCTTGACCATCTGGTCGATCATTTCCAGATGTGCTTGTAGAGCCTCCGGCAGATGTGTTTTCACCCCGGACTCCGCAAGGTCACCCAGTCGCTTCTCCGCAGACTGCTCCAGGATTGCAGGGGCCAGGTCTGAGACGGCTTGGCGGACTGTGGTTTCGACGCCGGCGAGATGGGCCTGGGATTGACGTCGCAATTCTTCTTGAATGAGATCCCGCATGGCAGTCTGGAGACGTTCCGGAGCGAGCGCCTCGGTGAGCTGTTTTGTCACTTCCGTCTGTACCGCCGATCGCACGGCGATCCCGACTTGTCCAGCCACTTCCCTGGTAATGGCCGGCGGCAGCAGGTCAGTGATCTTCCGATCGGCTTGCAGCACGACCGATTGCAAGAGATGATCGAACAGTCCCTTCATCATCGCGTCGCCGTCGGCCAAGGCCGGCGCGGCACCGGAAGGGGAGGGGTTGGCAGCTTGAGAGGGTAATGGGGACATGGCAGTCGGTTCCTTCTCCGTCTCATCGTAGGGGGCGTCATCGGCGGATGCATTCCGCGTCGAGTCGTCATTGTCATCGTTGGTGGCCGTGGAGACGGGTGGCCACATGCGCGGCTTCGCAGGTCTTCCGCCGCCCTGCTTGCCAGTGGCGTCGTTCAGTATGCCGTTGATCGTGTCGAGAAGTTGCTCACTCTGGAGGGGTTTCTTGAGAAAAGCTCGGACACCAAGGGCGCGCAGCTTGCTTTCATCCAGCTTGTCGGATGGGTCTATGAGAGAGATGACCAACGTTTCTGCCAAATTATCGAGTTTGCCGATCTCCTTGCAGAAGCCCGAAAAGGTCATGTTCTCAAGGTGAAAGTCGGCGAGGATGAGCGAAGGACTGATTTTGCGAGCCGCCTCCAGGGCTTTCGGGCCATCCTGAAACCCAATGACCTCATAACCCTCGCGGATAGAAATCTCTTCCACCATGCGACGGACGGCAGGACTACTATCGACCACAAAGATGCTAGCACCCATCTCGTTCACCCCAATTTCACAGCTAGTGCGACGCTAGCAAAGGCCTGGGAAACTGTCAAAGAAAACGCTGAAACCAGCCAGGCGCAGGGTGCTCGATGGTCGGACGTAAAACTGGCAGTTGTTTTCACCGTCCTGCTAGAATCCGGCTGTTATACCGGATGGCGCAACCAATCCCTGAGCCGGATCCTGAGGAGCCACAGATCACGATGACCCAGAGTCGCATTCAAGTCGTGTTTTTTGATGCCGCCGACACCCTGTTCCACATTCATGGGTCCGTTGCGGACATCTACCTGCAGTACGCCGAAAAACATGGGTTCAAGAAGACTGGAGAGTCGTTAGGCTCGATCAAAGCGGCCTTCGGGCGGGCCTTTCGTGAGGCGCCCCCGCCGGTGTTTGCCGCCACGGAACCGGCGGCCATCAAGCAATCCGAGCGCTTGTGGTGGTTCGACATCGTGCACAATGTGTTTTATCGCGTTGGGATGTTCGAAGGCTTCGACGAGTTTTTTGAAGAGGTGTTTGCGGTGTTTGAACGACCGGATTCGTGGCGGCTGTTTCCGGAGACGCGGGATGTGCTGGCGACGCTGAAAGCGCAAGGGTATGAGCTGGGTATCATCTCAAACTTTGACTCGCGATTGTTTTCCGTTTTGCGCGGGTTGGGAATTGCCGACCTCTTCGATACCATCACCATTTCGAGTCTGGCCCACGCCGCCAAACCGTCTGCGCGCATCTTTCAGCAGGCGTTGGACAAACATGCGGTCGATCCGGCCGATGCCCTTCATGTGGGCGACAGTGAGCGGGACGATGTGAAAGGCGCGCAGGACGTCGGGTTGACAGGGGTGCTGTTGGCGCGCGGGGAACCGGCGCATCCGTCGAACGGGACCACGATCGCCAATCTCAACGACTTGTTGCCGCTACTCTCACGTCTCCAGTAATAAGGGAACAAGGTCTTTTGCGCGGCCCTGAAGCGCTGCATCGACCAATCCCGTGTGGGGCGTCGGATCCAGGTTGATCTCCACGACAAAGGCGCCGGCCTGTTTGGCAATCGAGGCGAATCCTGCCGCCGGATACACCAGACCGGAAGTACCGATGATCAGGCACAGGTCGCTGGACTGCAGGGCGGCGTTACTCTGTTGAAGATCTTCTTCCGCGAGTGATTCTCCAAACCAGACGATGTGAGGCCGGAGCAGCTTCCCGCAGCTGGTGCATAGGGGAAGAATAGCGATCGGCACCTCTCGATTCTCGGCTACGTATCCGCATTGGGTGCAACGGACCATCCAGATATTGCCGTGAATCTCGGACAATTTGCGTGAGCCGGCGTCGCGATGCAGTCCATCCACATTCTGTGTGATCAACCAAAACTGTTCGAACTTCCGCTCCATCTGCGCCACGGCATCATGCGCGAGATTGGGTCGTTTGGTAGCGATCAGTTCGCGCCGCCAGTTGTACCATTCCCACACGAGGCGGGGATCTCGTTCAAAGGCCTCTGGTGTGGCCAGGTCTTGCGCGCGAAAATTCCGCCAGAGTCCGTCGGTTCCGCGGAAGGTCGGCACGCCGCTATCGGCGGAAATCCCGGCGCCGGTGAGCACGGTCACGGACCGTGCGGAGGAAAGCTTGCTTTGAATCAGGCCGAGGGTTGATCCGGTTCCCATGGTCGTCGGGTGAGAGGGGGCTATCACTGTTTTGGGTGCGCGGCTGCATGCTATAGTACGCGCCTTTCGAACGCAACGAGTGAGGATTCTCATGAAGCAGATCATGATGGTCGGGGCGGGGTCGGTCGGAGGATTTTTCGGGGCACATCTTGCCAAGCACAATCCCAACGTGTCGTTTCTTCTTCGCTCCAGAACTCTGGAGGCCGTGAAGCGGCAGGGTCTGACCATCAAGAGCGCCAAAGGGAATTTCACCGTCCATCCGCCGGCAGCCTCCGATCCGCGCCAACTCGCGGTTCCGGATCTCATTATTCTCGGCGTGAAGGCCTACGACCTCGACGAGGTGATGACCCAGCTTGAGCCGGTGATGACCGAGCGCACGGTTATTCTTACCCTTCAGAACGGCATCGATACGGAGGATCGGATCATTCGGCGAGTGCAGCGCGACTGTGTGGTCGGTGGCGTGGCCTTCATCTATTCGAAGATCGTCGAGCCTGGTGTGATCGAGCACTATAAGCGCGGTGGGGTGGCAATCGGCGAACTCATGGGCCATAAGAGTGAGCGTCTGCTGCAGATCGCGGAGGTGTTCAAACAGGCCGGTATTTCCTGCCAATTCAGCGACGATATCCGCAAAAGCAAATGGGAAAAGATGTGCTGGAATTGTGTCTTCAACCCCGTCACGGTGTTGATCGACGACAAGGTGGCGAAGGCGCTGGATCATCCGGAGATGGCGGGCGTAATCAGGCAGATTGTCGGCGAGGTCGCAGCCGTGTCGGCTGCGCTAAAGGTCCCGCTCGCGCCGGACATGGCCGAGAAGGTGGTGAAGTGGACACAGGAGCTCCGTGACATCCATACCTCGATGTACGATGACTGGAAAGCCAAACGCCCGACCGAGATCGACTATTTGAACGGCTATATCGTCCGCATGGGACGAGAGTGGGGGATTCCGACGCCGGTGAACGAAGCCCTGACGGCGATGGTGAAAGCCGTGACGGAGCGGGAACCGTCGGGTCCCGGCGTCGTCCGGATCGAAGGTGCGGTCGTTCAGCCCGTATCCTTGACCCGTGCGGCGCTGGCACAGCTTCCGAAGGAACAGCTTGTCGAAGATGTCAGCCAGCTGATGCCGTCGATGCGTGGTCGGGCGATTCGGGTGAACGGGCTGCTGGACATTCCTGCCCTCGCGGTCGATGCCGACCATGTCACGTTCCATTCAGTCGACGGCAAATATGCGGCGACGTTGACGCTCCAACAGGCGCGCGACTATGGGTTGTTGCTCTTCGAGCTCGATGGCCAGCCGCTGCCGGACGGCAAGGGGGGCCCCTATCGCTTGATCACGCCGGGGCTGGGTGACCTCTGTGCCAATGTGAAAAGCGTGGGGCGGATCGAAGTGCGTGCGGGCTCAGGGAAGGATACGCGGCCTTCTGTCAGGCCCCCGGAATGCGCGGCCGACGGACAGAGTTAGGCTCGGTTATGTCGCCGATGAACGGAAGACCTGAATACTTTTCCATCGCTCAGACCGATAACGCCACAACATCAGCCCCATTCGCACGGTCCAGTCTACGATCATCGCCAGCCAGACATAAAAGACACCCATCGTCAGCCAGTACCCCAGGACGAAGGCGATCGGAATACGCACGCCCCACATGCCGATCATCGTGGCCATCATGATGAAACGCGTATCGCCTGCGCCTCGGAGTGAACCGGCCAACACCATCGTCAGCGCCAATGGCACCTGTAACAACGCCACGATTTTCAGGAACACCGTACCCAAGTCGATGACCGCTTCGTCGCTGGTGAAGGCGCGGAGCAGGGCGTAGGGAAAAAAGAAGAAGACGACGCCCATTGCCGACATGATATAGGTGGCCAACCGGTTCGCTTCCCAGTTTTCGAGTTTGGCTCGGGTGTACTTCCCCGCCCCGATGCTCTGGCCCACCATGGTGGCTGCGGCGATGGCGAAGCCATAGCCGGGCAGGAACGAGAGCGATTCAATCGATAAGCCGACTTGATGGGCCGCGTAGGACACGGTGCCGTAGATGAGTACGATCTTGGTGTACAGCAGAATACCGGCCTGTTGCACGATTCGTTCGCCTGACACTGGGGCGCCCACACTCCAAATCGTCCGAATCAGGTCGAGTCGAATTCGTTTCGAAGGTCGAAGAATCGGCCGGCAACGAGCAAGCAGGTACAGCGACCCAGCCGCCTCGGCGAATCCGACGGCGACCGCGGCCCCCTTCACGCCGAACGCCGGCAATCCCCACTGGCCATAAATCAGCGGATAGGCGATGGCGATGTGAAGGATATTGACCATGATCATGGCGTACATCGGCGTCTTGGTGTCGCCGGTTCCCTGGAGGATCGAGGAGAGGACTGCGAGAAGAACCGTGAAGGGGATCACGAAAAAGATTAGGGTGGAATAGGGCAGCGCGAGTGCAATGACCTCCGGCTGAGCGCCGAGCAACTCCATGATGAGTCGGTTCGCCGAGAGGCCGAGTATGGCCAGCGCGAGGGATACCAACACGGACAGCCCCAGAAAGTGCCGAGCAGCCTGGCCTGCCTCCTCGTAACGGCGGGCGCCCCACTGTTGAGCGATGATGACGTTCGTTCCCACCGACAGCCCCGAGACCAATGTCGTGGCGATAAAGGCGAGCAACTGTCCCAAGCCGACGGCGGCAATGGGAATCGCCCCCAACCCTCCCACGAGAAAGACCGCGACGATGCCTTCGGTCCGCTGCAGCAAGCTGCTGATCGTGACGGGGAGCGCCAGTGTCATCACTGATCGTCTGATTTGTGCGACGCCGTTTGCCATGGGGCG
>JBDTWG010000177.1:0-7442 GCA_040006855.1 Nitrospira sp. | reverse complement strand
GAATTTGACGTATCCGAAGGAAGTCGTGCGCTCACCGTCTGAGACGAGCAGTAAGTAGCAGTGGCCGGTGCCAGTCGAACACATTCAGAGAAAGAAGATGGTAGCGGCCGGTGCGAAATCGCAACCGGCCGCTTGACGAACTGCCTAGAGCAACAATACAGGTTAGGTTCCCATTTCCCATGACGCCAAGTACTTGACCTGCTCTTTCGTGAGCTTGTCGATCACTACGCCCATGCCGGCGAGCTTGAGGCGCGAGATTTCTTTGTCGATATCGGCAGGGACCGGATAGACCTTTTTTTCGAGTTTCTTGTAATTCTTCACGATGAATTCCGCGCCCAGGGCTTGGTTCGCGAAGCTCATGTCCATGACGCTGGAGGGATGCCCTTCGGCAGTGGCCAGGTTCACGAGGCGGCCTTCACCGAGGAGGCTGACGCGGCGACCATTGTTCAAGGTGTATTGATCGACGCCGGAGCGCACGGCGAGTTTCTTCTTGCTGAGCTTCTCCAACGCGGGAATGTCCAACTCGACATTGAAGTGACCGGAATTGCAAACGATCGCGCCGTCCTTCATCGCAGCAAAGTGTTCGCTCCGAATGACCTTCAAATTGCCGGTGACGGTCACAAAGAAGTCGCCGATAGGCGCGGCTTCGCTCATCGGCATAACCCGGAATCCGTCCATAACGGCTTCGAGCCCCTTCAAGGGATCTATTTCTGTCACGATGACATTGGCGCCCATGCCGCGCGCGCGCGTGGCAATGCCGCGTCCGCACCAGCCGTAGCCGGCGACGACCAGAGTGGATCCGCACACCAACCGATTGGTCGCGCGCACGATACCATCCATGGTGCTTTGGCCCGTGCCGTATCGGTTGTCGAACATATGCTTGGTATCCGCGTCGTTCACAGAGATGACGGGGAACTTCAGCACCTTCTTCTCTGCCATGCTACGGAGCCGAATGACGCCGGTGGTGGTTTCTTCGGTCCCGCCGATCACGTTGCGGAGGAGATCCTTCCGCTTCGAATGCAAATGAGAGACGACATCGGCGCCGTCGTCCATCGAGAGGTGCGGTTTATGCGCGATAGCCGATTCGATGTGCCGGTAGTAGGTCTTGTTGTCCTCGCCCTTGATGGCAAAGGTCGGGATGCCTTCGTGTTTAACCAGGGCCGCAGCCACGTCGTCCTGCGTGCTCAGAGGGTTGGAGGCGCAGAGGCGAGCATCTGCCCCTCCGGCCTTGAGTGTCTTCATGAGATTGGCTGTTTCCGTCGTCACATGCAGGCAGGCAGTGACGCGAATACCCTTGAACGGTTGCTCTCTTTCAAAACGTTTTCGAATGAGTCGCAAGACCGGCATGGTGGCCTCGGCCCATTCAATCTTCAGCTTTCCTTGATCTGCTAATCCCATGTCTTTCACGTCGTAGTCCACTGGTCATCCTCCTGTGTTGTGATTGATAAAAAATTGATGTGTGAATGCAGAAAAAAGGGGGCGGGCTTGCGACCCGCCCCCTTTCGGCTGGTGCGACCTGCTGCGCGACCTTAGAGGCCGGCGTCCTTGCGCAAGACCTTGGCCTTATCGGTCTTTTCCCACGTGAACTCCGGTTCGTTGCGTCCGAAGTGCCCGTAGGCGGCGGTTTTCTTGAAGATAGGCCGCCGGAGTTTCAAGTGGTCGATGATTCCGCGCGGTGTCAGCGGGAAATGCTTTCGGACCAACTTGTCCAGGCTTTCCGGTGCCACTTTCTCAGTGTCTTTGGTGTCGACCAACACGGAAACAGGATCGGCCACCCCGATAGCATAGGCCAGCTGTACTTCGCATTTTGAGGCCAACCCGGCGGCCACGATATTTTTTGCGATGTAGCGAGCCATGTATGAGGCTGAGCGATCCACCTTGGAGGGATCTTTCCCGGAGAAGGCGCCGCCGCCATGGCTGCCATGTCCGCCGTAGGTATCGACGATGATTTTTCGACCGGTGAGGCCGGTGTCACCCATCGGGCCGCCGACCACGAATCGGCCGGTCGGGTTGATGTGGTGCTTGACGCTCGTCGGATCGTACAACCCCTTCGGCATGGACGGCCTGATGACGTGTTCCATCAGGTCTTTTTCGATCTGCTTGTTGGTTACGTCAGGACTATGCTGTGAGGAGACGACGATGGTGTCGATGCGGAAGGGTTTGCCGTCTTTGTATTCGACGGTCACTTGGGATTTGCCGTCGGGACGAACCCACTTCAGAATCTTCTTCTTGCGTACTTCCGCCAGACGTTTGGTCAGCCGGTGGGCCAGCACGATCGGCATCGGCATAAGTTCGGTCGTCTCATTAGTGGCATAGCCGAACATGAGTCCCTGGTCGCCGGCTCCGCCTGAATCCACCCCCATGGCGATATCGCCAGACTGTTGGTGGATGGAAGTCAGCACCGAGCAGGTGTTTGAGTCGAATCCCCAAGTCGCGTCGTTATAGCCGACATCTTTAATCACCTCGCGAATGATGTCAGGGATCTCTACATAGGCTTTGGTCGAGATTTCCCCCGCGACGAAAGCAATCCCCGTTGTCAGAATAGTTTCGCAGGCCACCCGCGAATACTTGTCTTGTGCGATGATGGCGTCTAAAATTCCGTCTGAAATTTGATCGGCAATCTTGTCCGGATGTCCTTCAGTGACCGACTCAGACGTGAACAGATAGTTATGTCTCATTGTTCCCCCTGGAATTGAAGTGATTCGAGGATGCGGCGGTTGAGTTCAGGTGGCACGACGACTGAATGTGGAAGACACTGCTCTCAGAATGATTAGGCAACTCCGCAGAAAACTGAAGCAATAGTAGCTGACTAGGCCGTATTTGTCCACCGATCAGAAGGATTCAATCGATTCGCTCTCGCGAGAACTGTCTTGCTTGACAGGTCTTTGATACGACTTGTAAGATGGCTTACTTTTCGCGTATTTGGAACATTTTTCATAACAAACGCTCTGCCCCGGAAATTCCCAACCTCGTGGTACCGGCCTGCATTAGCGCAGGATCCCACACGCAAGGTTCCATCGTTTATCATGATGGTGTCAGCATGATGGCAGGTCAAAGCAGGTAGGTCTGTTGATTCATGAACGGTAAACCCGACGCAGCACCAGATTCGACGGCTCCTGCTCCTTCCACCTCCAGACTCGGTTGGGAAGAGTTTTCACGGGAAGTCGTGGAATTTTTCGCCTCGATCAAACTGGCGATGTTCCTCTTTATTGTGCTCGCCATGACTGCGACGATCGGAACGGTCATTCAGCAGGGGGAACGGCCAGAAACCTATGTCCAAGAGTATGGTGAAGATGCGTACCGTTGGTTCGTCCGCTTAGGTTTCATCGACGTCTATCATACGTGGTGGTTCACCAGCCTACTAGGGCTTCTCTGCGTCAACTCTCTCACCTGCTTCCATAAGCGATTTCCCAGTGTGTGGCGGTCTATGCGCCAGGATAAGGTCAGCGTGTCGTTGGCCTTCATCCAGGGCATGAAGCAACAGGCGACGCTGTCGCTCAATCAGTCCAAAGAATCCGTGGCGGAGCACTTAGTGCGGCTGCTCGCCGAAAAAGGCTATCGCGTGCTGGCCAAGAGTGATCCTGGCGAGGTGACGGTGTACGCCACAAAAGGGATCATGGGCCGGGTGGGTGCGCACGTCGCACACCTCAGTGCGACTGTCATTGTTCTCGGAGGACTGCTGGGGAGCTACTATGGATTCCAGGAATTTGGGGTGTGCTTGGAAGGCCAGACCTATCATATCCCACGCGGCGATTTCGATCTGCGGGTGGACAAGTTTTGGATCGATTACCATGAAAACGGATCGGTCAAATCCTACAACAGCACGCTGACGGTGATCGATCAAGGAACTCCGACTGCGACCAAGACTATTACGGTCAATGATCCGCTGGTCTACAAGGGAATCTGGTTCTACCAGTCCAGTTATGGCGATGCGTGGGATCAGATTGAGGCGGCGAGGATTAACATCAAGGAAAAAAATAGCGACAAAATTGTCGCTACGGTTGATTTGGAGTGGAATAAGGAAAAGGCTGTCGAAGGGCTTCCGCTCAAGATGAAGATGACCGATTTCGTCGCCGACTTCGCATTCAATTCGACCGAGAAAAAAGTCTTCTCGAAAACCGCTGAACATGCCAACCCGGCGATTCGGTTGACGGTCGATGAGCGAAGCACAGTCCAGTCCACCCCCTGGGTGTTTTATCACTACCCCGACCTTTTTGAGATCAAAGATTCCGCCTATCAATTTGAATTCATCGGGTATCAGCCGAAAAAGTTCACCGGTCTGCAGATTGCGAGAAATCCTGGCATCAATATGGTGTGGATCGGGTGTACGATGTTGGTGGTGGGAATGACGCTTTCCTCCCTGATTTATCATCGTCGGCTGTGGGCCAAGATCGTACCCGGTGAATCCGGGGTCACGGTGCATCTGGGTGGTACAACACACAAGAGTCAGATCGACTTCCAGAAAGAATTCAAGAAACTAACGGAGAAAATCCAGTCCAAGACGTAATTTTGAAGTGCTATGCCGTGCGGCAGTGAGGAACGGTTCGTCCGATCGGCACTGCAATCTACGATAGACGGAGGCCTGTATGATGCGATCACTGTTCCTTTTCGATATGACATTCTGGCTCTACCTGGCCGCGTTGGGTTTGTATGTGGCGTATTTATTTGCGAAACGTCCCGCCATGCAGCTGGCTCCGGCCGGGCATCCCATCGACAACATTGAAGAACGTGATGGTGCTTGGGCCACCCAATTGGGACAAGTGGCTACGCTGGTCACTGTGTTTGGATGGGTGCTGAATACCCTGGCACTGACGACGCGGGCGTTCGAGCGGATGGAGCATTCCGGCACGTTTGCGCCCTGGTCGAACCAGTTCGAAGCGATGGCCTATGTGTCTTGGGCGATTATCTTGGGCTACGTGCTTTTGGAATTCCGATACAGGATCAAGGCCGTCGGAGCATTTGTAGTCGGGATCGGATTCATTGCCATGGGCGCGGCATCGCTATTACCCTATCGGTACCAAACAGCAGAGCCACTTGTACCGGCCTTGAATAGCTATTGGATTTACATCCATGTCTCCGTCACCCTGACCAGCTATGCCGCCTTCGCCATGGCGGGAGGACTGGGCCTGATGTATTTATTCAAAGAGCGGGCCGTCAATCGTGGAAGTCAGTCCCGCTTCTACGCCGCCTTTCCCGATCTTGAGACCATCGATGAACTTGGATACAAGGCCATCATGCTGGGGTTCCCACTGCTGGCGTTTGGGATCATTCTAGGGGCGATGTGGGCCAATTATGCCTGGGGTGGTTACTGGAGTTGGGATCCCAAAGAAACCTGGTCGTTGATTGTATGGCTGATCTATGGCGCCTATATCCATGCCCGCATGACACGGGGATGGGAGGGGCATCGGGCTGCTGTCTATGCGATCTTTGGGTTCCTTATGGTCATTTTCTGTTTCTGGGGAGTGAATTTTCTACTTTCCGGCCTGCACGCGTACGCCTAGCCGATGGCTGATCAATTGAGTCAGAGCTCCGTCGGTACGGCCCAGAAGTCTGGCCCGTCTCGAACCGTGGTCGTGCTGGCAGCCGCTGCCATTCTTGCGGTGATGTTTCTAGTCGTCTGGCTGCAAAGTTCCAAGTATGAGCCGTTGCTGGTGGGAAAAGTGGCGCCTGATTTTCAGTTGCCAGATCTGAACGATAAGCAGCTACGGCTCTCAGACTACCGCGGCAAGGTGGTCTTTCTAAATTTTTGGGCGACGTGGTGCAAGCCTTGCCGGGAGGAAATGCCTTCGATGGAGGTTTTGTACAAGAACTTTGAGAAGGATGGGCTGGTGATCCTCGCCGTCAGCATCGATCGTGTCACCACCAAGAAGGAAATTCCGCCGTTCGTAAAGGGGCTCAATCTCACGTTTCCCGTATTGATCGATTCCTGGGGACAGACTGACAAACGGTACAAGTTGATGGGGGTGCCAGAAACCTACATCATCGACCAGCAAGGGGTCCTTCGAGAAAAGGTGATCGGACCTCGTGATTGGACCAGATTGGATAATCTCAAGGTGTTGACGCAACTCTTGAAGCCTGGAGAGAAGGCCGCGCGGGCATCCGCTGTTCAAGATGTTCCCGCGCTATAAGTGAAATGATGAATCGTTGGTCGTTACTGTCCATCATCGTTGCTGCCACAATGTTCGGGCTCATCACCGCCGACGCCCGCGAGACCGATACCTTGCCGATTGCCTCTCCTCTCACCGTTGTCGAGCGAGCTCCGCAGATAGATGAGGAGGCACCGAATTTCCTCCTCAAGGATTCCGAAGGGTTCAATGTCACACTGGATCAGTTTCGCGGGAAAGTCGTTCTATTGAATTTTTGGGCCACCTGGTGCGGTCCCTGCAAAGTCGAGATGCCGGCCATGGAGCGCCTGTATCGATCATTTAGTCGCACAGAGTTTGAGATCTTGGCCGTCTCGACCGACGCCCAGGGTGCAGCTGTCACCCGTCCGTTTCAACAGGAGGCGGGCTTTACCTTTCCCGTGCTCCACGACGCCGATTTCCGCATTGGGCTGCGGTATGGCGCACGTCAGCTACCGATGACGTTTCTTATCGATCGCAAGGGCATTATTCGCAACCGGATTCCAGGGGCCCGTGACTGGAACACGCCGGCTGGAAAACGGTTGGTGGAATCGCTCCTGCAAGGATCCTAAGCATGACCGAATCCGTACAGTCGATTTCATTGATTGCCGCTTTTTCCGCGGGACTGCTGTCTTTCGTCTCACCCTGCGTGCTGCCGCTGGTTCCCTCGTACATTTCATACATCACAGGTCTCTCGATTGAACAGTTGACCGATGTGTCCGAGAGAAGCCGGTTTAGGAAAGCGATCATTGTGAACTCCCTGTTGTTCATCGCAGGGTTCTCGACGGTCTTCGTTGCCTTCGGGGCCTCAGCCAGCTTACTGGGACAAGTCTTGATCACCTACCAGGAGCATTTGCGGCGGTTCGGCGGGATCGTCGTAATTGTGTTTGGCCTGTACCTGCTCGGTATCCTGAACTTGAACTTTCTTAAAATGGAGCATCGCTATCAGTTTCGGAGCCGACCGGCTGGATTGCTCGGCTCCTTTTTGATCGGCATCGCGTTCGCCGCGGGCTGGACTCCCTGCGTAGGTCCCGTGTTGGGAACCATTCTGCTCTATGCCAGCACAACAGAATCGATGTTCAGCGGAGTGGTGTTGCTCACCTGTTACTCGCTGGGTCTGGCGCTGCCCTTATTTTTGACGGCTCTCGGTGTCGATCGATTTCTCAGCTACTTTAAGGAAGTGCGGGCATACCTCTGGGGTGTGTCGACCGTGAGTGGGGTGTTGTTGATTGTGGTGGGCGTGATGATTTACGCAAATTCGCTGACTATGATCACGAGCTTTCTTGAACGATACGGGATCGGCTGGTACCTCGGACAGTA
>JBDTWG010000176.1:0-7450 GCA_040006855.1 Nitrospira sp. | reverse complement strand
CCTCCGTACATGACTCGCCGGTCGGATTGCTGGATGCCATCTCCATTGACCGGGTCGTTGAGAAAGAAGCTGAAGTTCGTGAAGAGATCGAACTTGTAATACTGCCCATAGGCGTTCGCAAAGAACCGGCCTCCTGACGGGGTGTCGTAATGATAATTCAGTCGTGCGGTCGAACGGAGCGTATTGCCCCCCTCGGACGGATCTATGGCTCCGAACCGGTCGAGGGAGCCGTTCTGCACCGCCCGCAGGGGAATTTCCCCTGACGCATTCCATTGAGATTTCTGGAAGGTTCCCGTAAGGCTCAACTCCGATCGGGAGCTCGGGTTCATGGTTGCCTTCCCTAAGAGATTCGCTCTGAAATAGCGATTGTCGTTCTGGAACGGCCCGTTGGTGTAATAGCCCTCCGCGGCAAAAAGCGTTCGCACCTTATCCTTCGTCGGAGAGAGCATCAACAGATAGCGCTGGGCATCGAACTGACCGCCGGCCGCTTGGACCATGCCTTCGCGGACCACCTCGCGAGTCCTGAAGTTGACTGCCCCGGTCGTATTGAAGTCGCCGAATTCGACGTGATAGGCCCCCTTATAGGCATCCAGACCTTCAATCGTTTCCGGGATGATGAAATTCAAATCGGCATACCCTTGGCCATGCGCATGGGAGCGAAAATTGATCGGCATGCCGTCGGCAAAGAACGCGACGTCCGTTCCGTGGTCCGCATCGAACCCGCGCAGGAAGTATTGATCGGCTTTCCCTGCGCCGCCCGAATGCTCCACGGCCACCAGCCCTGGAATCAAACGGAGGACCTGAGCAGGTCGTCCTTGCGGTTGCATCACGTATTCTTTGTCGGGAATGAATTGCTGAGAGGAAGCGGCGACCGGACGGTCCGCCTCGATGCTCACTTCAGACACCTCGATATCCGGCATATCCGGATCATGCGCGAAGGCCGCCATGCCAGACCACAAGACCATCGCACCCATACCAAGCCACCATCCAAACCAACGCATCACGACCCCCAATCAGATCACATGGACGAATGAGGCGCTCACAAGGATTGACGCAGCCGCTCTCGTCCGGTTCAGACCTTCGTGATCTGACTGTGGTATATGGGAAACACCAAGATGGGCGATCTCGCTCAGGCAATCGGCCGAAGCAGAAACGCAATCCGCCGAACGGCGTGGTCGATCAATTTATCGAGGGTTCGTCCCTCAGCGCCAACGACTTCGACCTTCCGTTTATTGATGGGAAGGAGTACTTTTTTCGCGGGAGATTCCAGCACCGCTTGCACAAGAACGGGCGTCACTTCGCCCAACATGGATCCGGGCATCAGGAGACTCAATGTCCCCACGATCAGATCCGCGGCATTGAGCCGACGCTGAATCATTTGCGGAGTGGTTTCAATCGAGGTGGCGCCGGCCCGTTTCATCGCCTCCGCCGATACTCGATTGAGTCCCAGGCCAATGACGGCATGACCGTCCGCCGCCATCTCCCGCAGTCCCTCGACCACCCGACTGCCCAGACCCCCACCCCGGCCATCCACCACACAAATCGTCATTAGAGACTGAGCCCCTTGCCGGTCGTGGTCATGGTCAGCTTCCCATGCTTCACCCCTTTGACACTCAGGAGGGCGTCGGCGACTTTGCGGATGGCAGCCCCCTTGCCTCTGGCCACCAGGACCTCCAGGCAGTGATCATGGTCGAGATGGACGTGCATCCCCGCCATGATATGACCTTGGAAATCGTGCTGAATGTGAGTCAGCTTTCTCGCCAGATCCGGCACGTGATGGTCGTAGACGAAGGTAATCGTGGCCACCGTTTCCTTATTTTCGTCCCATTCCTGCCCGACGAGACTATCCCGAATCAGGTCACGGATCGCTTCGGACCGGTTGGTATACTTGCGCCGCTCTATCAAACGATCGAAATCCACGAGCAGATGTTGATCGAGTGATACGCCGAATCGGACAAGTTTCTTCATGAGTCCTCTGGTGCTACGATTTTTTAAAACGTAACACTTTGAAAAGCGTGACGTCAACCGAAGCATCACGATGCATGATGAATGGAAAGCCGAGGAGAGACCTATTCGGCTTGGATCGGGATGTAGAGAATGTTGCCCTGGCGATTAATGAGCAAGAGGGCAAGATCGGTGGAACGAAACGGCTCGGCGAGCCGTTGGAAGGTGGCGAAATTCGGTATCGGCTGACGATTGAGTTCGAGAATGAGGTCGCCGGGCTGGAGACCGGAGACTTCGGCCAGACTGCCTTCCTCGATATCCGTCACGACGAGTCCGGAATTGGCGGCTAAATCCATCTGACGCGCCAAGGCGGGGGTCACATCATCGACAATCACACCGGCCAAGGGATTCGTGGTCGAGCTCGCGGCGTCCGCCGTTTGGCTTTTCTTGACCCGTTCCCGCGGGGCCTCTTGCACGGTGAGGTCGGTCTGCATCAGCCGGGCTTCGCGGATCAATTCAATCCGGTGTTTGCTGCCGATGACCGCCGTCGCCATGAGATTTCGCAAATGCCCGCTGTCCATGACATCGCGCCCGTCAAAACGGACGACCACATCGCCGCGCCTCAACCCCGCCCTTTCAGCCGACCCTTTGGCCTGCAGGTCGGTCACGATCGAGCCTTTGACATCCGGGAGGTGAAAAATCTTGGCTAACAACGGGGTCACATCCTGCGTGGAGGCGCCCAAAAATCCCCGCACCACGCGGCCGGTCTTGATGAGACTCTGCATGGCGGTTCTGGCCATGTTGCTGGGAATCGCGAATCCCACGCCGACGCTGCCGCCGGTCGGGCTGGCAATGGCCGTATTGATCCCCACCACTTCGCCATTGATGTTCACCAACGCCCCGCCGGAATTCCCGGGATTGATCGGCGCATCGGTCTGGATGAAGTCTTCCACGTCGGCCACACCCACATCGGCGCGCCCGACGGCGCTCACAATGCCGAAGGTCACCGTGCGGCTCAATCCCAACGGATTACCGATCGCCAGCACGAAATCACCCACGGCGAGAGCGCTGGAGTCTCCCCACGCTGCGGTGGGTAGGCCGGTCGCGTTGATCTTCACGACCGCCACATCGGTCTTCGGATCGGTGGCCACCACACGACCCTTGAATTGCCGTCGATCAGCCAGAATGACTTCCACGTTTCCCGCATCCGCCACGACATGATTGTTGGTGATGATGTATCCGTCCGAGGAGACGATCACGCCGGAGCCTTGACCATATTGCCGACGAGGTGGCACGTCCTTGAACATGCCGAACGGAAGGCCTTCATCACTGAATGTTTGATCATGCACCATGACGGTTGAAGCAATACTCACGACGGCAGGAATAACTTTAGCAGCGGTCGTCCGGACCTGAGTCTGCAGGTCCCCGATCGTGTTGACAGGCGTTGGACGCACGGATAGCGATGCAGGACCGGCTGCGTCGGCAGCCCCCAAGGAACCGAATCCGAGCAAGGCACCGAGCAGCCCTGCGCCCAGAATACGCGTATGACACAGAGCAGACGACATCGTGCTGCATATCCTCCGAAACGGCAGGCCCCAGCCTATCACGCGTTGAGGGGGCACACACTCGGAACTCATAAATCGGCATGCCGGAGGCGCAGCGCATTGGAAATGACCGACAGGGAGCTGAAGGTCATCGCCGCGCTGGCCAACATCGGACTGAGGAGGATGCCGAAGAATGGATACAGCAGACCAGCCGCGATCGGCACGCCGACCATATTGTACACAAAGGCAAAAAAGAGGTTCTGCCGAATGTTGCGTATCGTCGCCTTGCTCAATCTGCGCGCCCGGGCAATGCCTCGCAAATCTCCTTTGACCAGCGTGACGCCGGCATTCTCCATCGCCACGTCGGTTCCGGTCCCCATGGCAATACCGACATCAGCCTGCGCGAGAGCCGGAGCATCATTCACTCCATCGCCGGCCATCGCCACCACGTGGCCCTTCGCTTGAAGATCTTGCACGATCCGGCTCTTGTCTTCGGGTTTCACGCCGGCCATGACCTCATCCAATCCCAATTCCTTCGCCACGGCTTGTGCCGTCACGGCATGATCCCCCGTCACCATCACCAGCTTGAGGCCTTCCTGCCGCAACAAACGCAACGCTTCCGGCGTGGAACTCTTGATCGGATCGGCCACGCCCAGCAGACCCATGGGACGGCCATCGACCGCGACGAACATCACCGTATGTCCCAGCTGCCGCATCAACTCGGCATTCGCTTCCAGTGAAACCAGAGCAGACTCGTCATTCATTCGGATCTCCCGCAGAAGATCCACGGTCCCCACGGCCACTCGCCTGCCCCCGACCGTGGCCAGTACACCTTTTCCAGCCTTCGACATGAAATCGGACGTCTGTTCCAGCTTGATGCCACGCGCCTCGGCCCCGCTGACAATCGCACCGGCCAACGGATGCTCACTGCCTCGTTCGACCGAAGCCGCGAGTCGCAACAGATCCGTTTCGGACCAGGGGGCCAAGGCGCTCACGACGCGGAGTTTCGGTTTTCCTTCAGTGAGCGTCCCGGTCTTATCGAAGACCAACGTATCGACCTGTTCAATCGTCTCCAGCGCCTCGGCTTGCCTAAATAGAACGCCGGCCGTCGCACCACGCCCCGTTCCCACCATAATCGACATGGGCGTAGCCAAGCCAAGCGCACAAGGGCAGGCGATGATCAGCACGGCCACGGCATTCAGCAATGCGTGCGCCAAACGCGGCTCCGGCCCAAATAAAGCCCAGACCAGCCCGGTCACGATCGCCACGCCGACCACAAGAGGAACAAAATAACCGGCCACCACATCGGCCGTGCGCTGAATGGGCGCTCGGCTGCGTTGCGCCGCAGCCACCAGCTGAACGATATGCGCCAGCAGCGTGTCCGCCCCGACGCGATCGGCCTGCATCACAAGACCACCCGAGCCGTTGATCGTGCCCCCCGTCACCCTGTCACCCGTGGTTTTCTCTACCGGCATGGATTCGCCGGTCACCATCGACTCGTCGAGAGACGTGGTCCCTTCCAGGATGCGACCATCGACCGGCACCTTCTCACCGGGCCGCACCCGCAGATGATCTCCCACTTGCACCTGATCGAGAGCCACATCCTCCTCACGCCCATCGTCGCATACCCGTCTAGCAATCTTGGGGGCCAGTCCCAGGAGCGCTCGGATGGCGCCGGTCGTGCGACTTCTCGCTCGCAGTTCCAACACCTGACCGAGCAGCACCAGTACTGTAATCACGGCCGCGGCTTCAAAGTAGACCGGCACCGCTCCATGCTCAAGCCGAAACGATTGGGGAATCGACGACGGAAACAACGTGGCGAAGGCACTGTACAGATAGGCCGTGCCGGTGCCGATCGCGATCAGCGTAAACATGTTCGGACTGCGATGGACGATCGACGCCCATCCCCGTTGAAAGAACGGCCATCCGGCCCACAGGACGACCGGCGTACTCAGGAGGAACTGCACCCATGCCGATCGCTCGTTTGAAATCACATACTGCATCGGGTGACCGGGAAGCATATGCGACATGGCCAGCAGGAATACCACCGCCGTCGGGATCAACCCAGCCCACAACCGTCGGGCCATATCTAGTAACTCAGGGTTCTGTTCTTCCTCGACGGTGACCGTTTTGGGCTCCAGCGCCATGCCGCACTTGGGGCAGGCACCCGGCTCCGCTTGCACGACTTCCGGATGCATCGGGCAGACGTATTCTGTCCTAGTCGGCAACGGTGACAGCGAGGCCGGCTCCAGCGCCATGCCGCACTTCGGACAGGGCACCTGACTGTCCTCCAACACTTCAGGGCACATGGGACAGACATACTTCGTCCCCGGAGCAGCCGGTGCAGTCGGAGCGATTCGTTTCGAGGAGGCGGGATCGAGATATCGCAGAGGGTCGGCGCGAAATTTGGCTAGGCAACTTTGGCAACAGAATGAATAGGTCGTGCCCTCATGGGTATACGATCCGGCCGCCGTAGTTGGGTCAACCGTCATGCCGCAGACCGGATCGATGACGCCGGAGATCTTCTCGCTCGATGGGGATGGCCCCACCATGGGGAGAAGCTTTCCTCCGCCGGGCCCGGTCGTCGACGCGGGAGGTGCAGTAATCGGCGTCAGATATCGAGCGGGATCCGCGCGGAACTTTTCGAGACAACCCTGACAGCAGAAGTAATAGGTCTTGTCCTCGTACAGATGAGACGCGGCCGCTGTGGCCGGCTGGACGGTCATGCCGCAGACCGGATCGAGTTCGCCCCCTGCGGCCGGCTGATCTACCATCGGCGGCATCATCTGGAGCGAGCGGCGACCGGCCGTTGGAAGAGACGTACCGGCGTCAGTCGCCTTCTTCGCATACTGGTTCGGCGCCGCTCGAAATCGGTCGAGACAATGGGTGCTGCAAAAGTGGTAGGTCACGCCTTCGTAATCGAAGTGGCCCGCCGCCGATGCCGGCTCCACTGTCATTCCGCAGATCGGATCAGTCGCCATCATCATCCCTCGTGAGGAGTATGGGGTACGGCGTGAAGCGTGACCGCCTCTTACTTCTGACGCCTTGCGCCTTACGGACGTTTCCCGTCGCCATCCAAAATACTCTGAATGACAGCCTTCAAATTGTCAGGATCGATTTGCTCCACCTTGATGTTGCCGTCCAATAACACGGTGGGCGTCTGTTGGACCTTGATGCGATCGCCCCATTTGCGGCCTTCTTCAAAGGCTCTCGCCGGCTTGGCGCTGGCCAGCCCCGCTTCAAAGGCCACAGGATCGAGGCCCACCTCGCGGATCAGCAACTCACGAATCGTCCGGTCGATGATGCCGATCTTGTCCGTATGGATGATGCGGAACAAGGCCCGTTTCATCTCATCGCCCTTGCCCATGGTCTTCGCCTGCTCATACATGTCGAACGCGGTCGGCAACTTGCCGGGCATCACCGGATAACCCACCATTGTGACGTCCAATTTTTTCCCAAATTCCTTCTGCAACAACGGCACACCCTCTCCGTCAAACCGGTGGCAATGGGGGCAGTAGAAATCGGCAAATTCCACCAACTGCACTTTCCCCGGCTTGTGCGTCGATACCTCGTCCTTGAGGATCTCGAATTTGCCTTTCAGTTCCGCCTTGCCTGCCCAGGCAGCTCCCGCGAACACCCATGCGGCCGTCACCACCATCATTCCAATCAGACCACTTCGCCACCCACGGCTCTTCACCATACACTGCGCTCCTTTCCACTGTGCGGTTCGACCATCTCACCGGCATTATAAACAATGCTCGTCGCTTTGTGCCTCTGGTATAATGCCTATGATGCGGGTGAAACTTCTACAGGGGATTGTGATGCTCTCGATCGCCGCAGTCCTGGCGGCCTGTGCCTCTTCAACCGAAACCGTCGATTCCGCGCAGAACGGGCCGCCGACTCCGCCTTTTGCTCAAATCAAGACCGCGCCAGATTCTTTCAAAGGGCAAACCCTCGTGCTC
>JBDTWG010000175.1:0-7450 GCA_040006855.1 Nitrospira sp. | reverse complement strand
CGGATGCGGCGGCTCTTCGAGCTGGTGCTGAAGCCGGCCGGGTATGAGCTGCTGTTCGCCCGCTCCGGCGCTGAGGCGATCACCCTCATCCAGGACCACGGCGCCTTCGACATGATCATTACGGATCTGCAGTTGGGCAACCTCTCCGGGATGGACGTACTGGAAGCCGCCCGCCAACAATTGCCCGACGTGCCGGTCCTCATCGTAACCGGATACGGAACCGTGAAGTCGGCCGTCGAAGCCATACAGAAGGGCGCCTATGATTACATTTCCAAACCCGTCGACAATGAAGAGCTGAAGATCGTCATCGCCCGCGCGTTGCAAGTTCGCCAGCTCGCTCAGGACAACCGCACTCTACGGGCGGGGCTGCACGAGCAGTTTGGCTTCGATCGGATCATCAGCGTCTCCAAACAGATGGAGTTGGTCAAGCGCCTCGCCCAAGAGGTGGCGCAAACCGACGCCACCGTGCTCATCACGGGGGAAAGCGGAACGGGCAAGGACCTCCTCGCACGCGCCATTCATCTCGTCAGCCCACGGGCTCAGGGACCGATGGTCGCCCTCAACTGCGCCGGCATTCCCGAGCACCTACTGGAATCCGAACTGTTCGGGTATGAGAAAGGCGCCTTCACCGACGCCAAGAAAGCCAAGCCGGGACGTTTTCAACTGGCCGATCGCGGCACGCTGTTCTTAGATGAAATTGGCGAGTTGAGCCTCATGGCCCAAGCCAAACTCCTCCGTGTCCTTGAAGAACATGTGGTGGAGCCACTGGGCGGTGTACGCAGTCTCAAGGTGGATCTTCGTGTGATCGCCGCCACAAACCAGGAATTACCCGACCTCATCAAGGCCGGCCGCTTCCGATTGGATTTGTACTATCGGCTGAACGTCTATCAGCTCCGGATGCCTGCGCTCCGCGAGCGGCCAGAAGATATCGAACCGATCCTGCTTCAATTCTTGGATCGAACTCGCCGGGAGCGCGGCAGTCGAATCAGGCGGGTGTCCGTGGACGCAATGACCATCATGAAACAATATGCCTGGCCCGGCAATGTGCGTGAACTTCACAACGTCGTGGAATGGTTGACCATCACCTGCAAACAAGAGGAAATTGCGCCCGAACATCTTCCCCCGTCGCTGAAGACCCCTGTCTCACGCCAGCCCGACGCATCGACGGACCAGCGTTCACTCCTCTCGCTGGGGCTCTCGGTCGAGGAAGTTGAAAAGGCGATGCTTCAAGAAGCGCTGCACAAGACCGGCGGCAACGTATCGGAAGCCAGCCGCCTGCTCAAAATTACCCGCAACACGCTCCGTTATCGAATGGCCAAATATAACCTGTCGCAGCCTTCAGGCTGATGCGCCCAGCACGACGAACCGGCGGACTCCAGGGAAAGTTGTTCTTTGCGCTGCTGATTGTCGGCATCGTGCCCGGCATCGCGGCCCTCTGGGCAACCTACTTCTTCAGCACCGCCAGCCTCAAGCAAGCCATCGGTGAAGGGTTTCAGGAGATTGCCCGCTCGACCTCGATTCGCCTAGCCGCTACGGTCGACAATGAAATCGATCGCGCCATTCGGTTGGCGCTCGTCCCGCTGCATGTCAGACAACCGGTCATGCTCGCCAATGAACGTGCGCGGCGGATGTCTGAGCCGGCCACTCGTCGTCCATTACCGGGCGCACAACCACGAGACAAAGACGTGCCCTCGTCCGTCGCGGCGACCGTCCGTTACCTCGAAGAATGGGCACAGGAGTCCGGCCACTATGTGCGTGTCACCCTGGTCGATCAGCAGGGACTGGTCGTCGCCTCGACGGACCCGCGGCTACCGCCACGACAGGCGGACCAAGTGTGGTGGCGCGAAGCGATGCGCGCAACTCCCAGCACCTACTACCTGAGCAATCTGGCACAAGATCCTCCGACCAACGACGCGGTCTTCCACATCGCAGTTCCGATTCTTGATGACGCACAGCGCTCCCCCATCGGGGCGGTAGACCTCGTGATTCTGGGCAACCTTCTCACCCAAATGATCCTCCCCATTCATATCGGCAACACCGGTCATGGCATGCTGCTCGATACGCAAGGAACGCCGTTGATCTGCCCAGTGCTGCCGCCGACCGCCCACTTGATTCCCCGCACGTTGCTGAACAGACTGACCTTGGACCATCCCCTGTGGCTGGTTGCAGAGGATGATGCGCATGGCGGCCGCGACGCGATCGTCGGGGCTGCGCCGATCCAGTTCAATCATCAATTGACGCCTGACAGTCTGGGAGGCGACCGATGGTACACCTTCATCCGGCAAGCGCCGGAGGAAACGTATGCTCCCATCTATTCACTCCTGGTGACGGTCGGGGTGCTCGGCTTTGGACTCGTGCTCGTCCTCTCCATGTTCGGATTTCTCGTCGGCTACCGTGTCGTGAAACCGCTCACGGCGCTGCAGCGTGACGCTGAAGGGCTCCGCCACACGCTGGCGATGCCTCCACACAGCACCAGCACCGGCCTTACCCCTGTCTTGCCGCGGGAATATCATACGGGAGATGAGATCGAAGACCTGGCCACGAGTTTTGCGGCCATGCGACAGGTGCTGGAAGAAAATCTTCGGACGATCCGCTCACAACAAGATGAGTTGATTCGACGGGAAAAACTCGCGTCTGTGGGACAACTCCTCGCTGCGCTGGCCCATGACCTGAGAAATCCTCTCGGGGTCATTCGGAGCAGCGCGCAAGTGGTACTCGACGGTCCTCAGGAAGAGGCCATCCGCCAGGAAATGGCGCGTTACATCATCGACGAGGTCGATAAACTCTCGCACCGCATTCACGACTTTCTTCGTTACGCCAGACAAAAGCCGCCTGACCGGCGAGTCGTCGCCGCGGAAGATGTGATGCGAGCGGCACAACGGCAGTGGGAGGCGCAAGGCGGACATGAACATATTCGGATCGATCACCGGTTCGGGCAGAACCTTCCCCCGATTCAAGTCGATCCGGACCAGATCAAGGAGGCGTTGATGAACCTGCTGATCAATGCCCGAGAAGCGATGCCGGAAGGCGGGCAACTGACCCTGACGACTCGCATAGGGGCGCAGGGCGACGTGGACATGGAAATAACTGATAGCGGCAGCGGCATTGCCCCTGCTCACCTCTCACGGATCTTCGAACCCTTTTTCACGACAAAGGAATATGGAACCGGTCTCGGTCTGACGAACGTCAAGCGTCTTGTTGAAGACAATGGGGGCAGTCTCGCGGTGACGAGCACAGCAGGAAAGGGAACATCCTGCACCCTCCGCTTCCGCCCCGCTGCGAGCTAAGGT
Source organism: Nitrospira sp. (assembly GCA_040006855.1). GTDB lineage: Bacteria > Nitrospirota > Nitrospiria > Nitrospirales > Nitrospiraceae > Nitrospira_A. The sequence continues at coordinate 4,160 of JBDTWG010000175.1, read as the reverse complement.
TTCTCAGGATTATGAGCGCCGTCGCTCGTCGTTCGTGAAACGTATCTCGCCGGAAACTCGCAACCAAGATCGGACAAGAAAGGACGACACATAGGATGCTCAAACAGGTTGTCCAGCAAGGCCGCAGCGAGGTCCACGGCGCGAAAAATAATGAGCGCCACGTCTGTGGACGCCGGCGAGACGGTGAGCCGGCAGTGTCTTGCGAGAACGCCGCTGGCGGCCTGTTTCAGCATCCTGTTAGACGCGTTTGGTCATGCGGGCGAATCGTTCTTGCAGCAGCAATCCAGTCGAGACGAGATGTTTCTCACGAATCGTCTGCTGCACAGCTTCAATCCGGGCTGAAAAATTGGGATGGGTTTTGAAGAAGGCGCGGTCGTCACCTTTAAGATCTCGCAACCTCGTCAACAGGGTCACATAGGCCGCCGAATCGTATCCCACTCGCGCGGCAAAGACTTCGCCTACCGCATCGGCTTCGGTTTCTTTATCTTGATCAAGACCTTCATCGAGCAATTTCTTGACGGCGCCGTCGATGACGCCCTTGAACGCAGCCGGATTATTCGTCGCATAGGACAGACCCGCTTCCGTCACCCCGGCTAAGCGTTTGCTCCGTTGAATGACATCAAGGATATGCTTCTGACTCACATGGGCAATTTCATGCCCCAACACCGCGGCCAACTCTGCCTCATTGCGAACCTGCTTGAGCAATCCTCGTGTGATAAAAATATAGCCGGCCGGCGCGGCAAAGGCATTGATCGATTCGTGTTCTAGAATGGCGACGCGATAGGGAATATCGGGCCGGTCGGACGTGTTAGCCACTGCCTTTCCCACCAAATTCACATAGCGAACCAACTCAGACTGATCCACTACCCCGCCATACCGCGCGACAACCTGCAGGGCCATAGCCTGCCCGATTGATGACTCTTCCTCATATCCGATGGGCAGCAGACTGCCGACGACATTGCCGGCCCCATGGATGGCACCAGCCAAACGTGGATTGCCCGACTGCCTGGCGGCATCTTCGGCCGCCCGCTGCACCTCGGCACAACTGCCCAACGTCATCGAGAGCGCGACGAGACAAGCCAGCAACCTTTTCTTACTTGGCATATTCACCGAGCCCTCCTTCCCGCAGGAACTCTTCGACCTCCTGGTCGGGAATCTGATAGGCCGTCATGCGATCCACTGCCTCCCGATCCCGCGCAGACACGCCGGTGCGATTGGCATACCCTTCGGAGGCCTTGTCCAATCCTCGCGCGCCGGCCGAGGCCGTCGTCGCCGAGGCATCTCCCCCACGCATGCTCTGGCCGAGCTTGGCGAGAGTGTCGCTGTTCCCGGAGGGCTTTGACGCCGTTATCTTATTCGCAAAAATCCAGCCGCGCGCGCCGCTTGATGTTTTGACCTCCAGCCAACTCCCGTCACGTCCGACGACATCGAGTGCCTCGCCAAACTTCACATTCCCCACCACGTCATCCAAGGACGTTTTCCCGGCGCGGAGTTGCGCAGTCTTTGCTTGGACATAGACTGTTTCAGCGAGCGCCTCCGTCCCCGAAAGGACAAGGCCTACCCCCACCATCATGCACGCCACCCAGCCCACTCGTCGTTGTGTCACAGCGTCCCTCCCCATTGAGCCCAACGGCCTATTTTGACATCAATTCATACACCCCGTCCCAGTCCGGCGGCGGGGGATTCTGTCGATACCTGGACGATCGGTCTACGTAGACCCGTGAAGGTCCGTCCGATGGATCGAAGGTGACCGCTTCTGAGAATCTGGCGCAGGCCGTCGAGAAATTACGCGTCTTATAGGCCGCCAATCCTTCCAGATACACCCCTATGATTTTTTGTTTGCGCGCGTCCAGCTGCCCCTTGCGGCCCAGCAGCTCATACACGACGACCGGCTCGCGTTTGCCCTTCACTCGTAGCAGATCGATCTCACGCACTTCAATGTCCGGCTTGGCCAATTCAGCGGTCCGTTGACCGATCAAAATCAGCGTGTCGTAAAACTTGCTGGCGCCCTCCAGACGCGAGGCCAGATTCACGCTATCGCCCATCACCGTGTATTCCATCCGTTCCTCGGAACCCATGTTGCCCACAATACAAGGACCGGAGTTAATGCCGATCCTGGCACCAATCTCCGGAAGTCCCTCCTGTTTCCAGATTTCTCGCAGTCGGGCTAACTCAGCCTGGCAGTCCAGCGCAGCGAAGCAAGCGAGCGTGGCATGTTTGGGATCGTTAAGCGGCGCACCGAACAGGGCCATGATCCCATCGCCCAGATACTTGTTCACATTCCCACGATGGATGTTCTTGATGATGGTCGTCATCGCCGACAGATACCGGTTGAGCAGGGCCACGAGATCCTCGGGCGACATGTTTTCCGAGATGGTCGTAAAGCCCGCGATGTCCGAAAAGAAGATCGAGATTTCCTTTTTCTCCCCCCCCAGCTTGATGGCCTCGGGGTTGCGCATGATCTCTTCGACGACGTCGGCGGACATGTACTTATCGAATGCGGCTCGCATCAACCGTCGCTGTTTTCCTTCGGTCACATATTCAACCGTCGCGGCCGTTCCGAATGTCAACGCCAAGGCCGCTTCGGGAAAGACCAGCTCCAGCCAGCGCTCGTGCCCCGAGAATGCATGCACGACCAATCCATAATAGGCTACCGCCAATCCAATCGTGACTCCGAACTTGATCCGATACGAACGGAACAACATGAAAGTTCCGGCCGAGATGAGACAGAGCACGAGCAGAGTCACCTGGGAAAACCATCGTGGAGCTGATTGCAACGCCTGCCCATGTAGCAGATTGTCCAACGCCGCCATGTGGATGAGCACACCAGGGGTGGCCGAGGAGAACGGTGTGACGCGAAGATCATAGAGACCAGCCGCGGTGCCGGCGATAAACACGACCTTATCCTTGAACAGCGATGGATCGAGCGATGGGTGCTCCCCCTTCTGCTGTTGCGCAAAGGCCTGCAAGATCCGTCCAATCGAATACTTCTTGGCATGGTACGTCTGTTCCAGCGACCCATGCCATTCGATCAACAGGGTCCCGTCCGATTCGAGGGGCACGCGACGAGTGCCGATTTGCACGCCCCTCTCTTGAATCGAAAGGCCCGTGGCGCCCAGCAGGTATTGCGCCACAGCCAGCGAAAGATGCGGCACGAGCTGACCGCTGACCTGTCCCAGCAGAGGAATCCGCCTGGTAGGCCCGTCCACGTCAGCGGAAAGATTGATGACGCCCAGTCCGCGCGCCTGTTGCGCCAGCAACGGAATCGGTAGCTTCACGCCGGCATGAGTTTCTGTCGCCACGATGCGTCCGGCATCCGGCGGCTCAACCCGCACCGTCGCCTGAGTCTGCACCTCCGCGGGAATCGCATTGGATTCCGCCTGAAACAGCATAGGCAGAAACACATTTCCTGCCGCCCTCATATCATCGGCAAACGATTGATCGAACTCCTCGGCGTTTTCATCCGGCTCCAAGAACAACACGTCGAACACGATGGCCTTGGCCCCGGCCTGTTTGAGATATCGCACGACATAACCAAACCGATCGCGAGACCAGGGCCAGCGGCCGAACGCTTCGAGACTCGATTCATCTACGGCCAGCAAGAGCAGGTCGGGATCAGCCTTGGCAGGATCGGCATACCGCCGGACCAGATGGTCCAGCGCCTTCAGCTCTGCCACCTCGAACCATCCGGTCAGGTCCAGGCTCGCCACAAGGCCAAAGACTGCAAGTCCCACTGCCACGGCCGCCAGGATTTTTTTCATAGATGAAGTGGATGCCATGAAGATGGTTGCAAGACCAGAGGAGCGCCGCCTATTGGGCTATCGTACTGGAGAATGAAGAGGAGGGAAAGGGGGCGGGTAGCGGACTTTTTCAGCATCCTGCCAGCCCGGATTATTCCTGAATGCCGTCGCGAGGCGGTCAAGACCGATGCCCGCCGGGGCTTCTCGCAAGCGAGGCAGACGCAGGCGTACTTGCAGTCCGTCGAGGAGGCCGAGCGAGAAAAGCCCTGCCGGGCGAGAGGATTGGACGACGGAGCAGGTATTCATGAATAGTCCGTGCTAGGAGTCTGTCCGAGTAATCCTTCGTTGCGAGGCCGCAGGCTCGAAAAAACCGGAAGCGTATTCGCTGGAATACGTTGAGGATTTTTTCGGGCCGAGAAC
>JBDTWG010000174.1:0-7458 GCA_040006855.1 Nitrospira sp. | reverse complement strand
GCGGCCGGCGCCGATCTTCTCAATTTGATCAGCGATATTCTCGATTTGTCGAAAATCGAATCCGGTACCGTCACGGTCGAGCCGGAGGAAGTGCTCTTCATGAAAGTGCGCGAAGCCACGGAGCGCAGTTTCCGTCACGTCGCCGAAGCGAGGCAGCTGACTTTCCAGATCGAGATCGATTCGCAGCTGCCCCGCAGCATGGTGACCGACTTCAAACGATTGCAGCAGGTGTTGAAGAATCTCCTGTCCAACGCCTTCAAGTTTACCTCTCATGGCCAAGTCACGTTCCGAGTTCGGCGCGCCGTGACCGGCTGGAGCCTGGATCACGCGGTATTGAGTACGGTCCCCACCGTGGTGGCCTTCGAAGTGAGTGACACCGGCATCGGCATCCCTGTGGAAAAGCAGAAGATCGTGTTCGAAGCCTTCCAACAGGCGGACGCCGGCACGAGCCGCCGCTTCGGAGGAACAGGACTGGGGCTGGCCATCAGCCGTGAATTGGCCATGTTGCTGGGCGGCGAAATCCGTTTGGTGAGCGCTCCGGGCGAAGGCAGCACGTTTACGCTGTATTTGCCGGAGGCCTATTTGGGCGCGACGCCGGAACTCATTCCACCCAAGTTTCAATTGCAGGAACAAGCGCCGTTGCTGGTGCAACAGGCCCATCGCCTGGAAGATATTCCGGATGACCGGGAAACCATTCTTCCTGGCGACCCGACTGTGCTGATCGTGGAGGACGATCCGCACTATGCCCGTGTGCTCTTGGCAGCCGTCCGCGAAAAGGGGCTGAAGGGGATCGTCACCGCCCATGGCCGGTTGGCCTTGAGCTTGACCAGGGAATACAAGCCGGTGGCCATCACGCTGGATATTTTTCTGCCGGACATGCTGGGCTGGACGGTTCTCAGTCACCTGAAGCAGGATCCCGAAACACGGCACATCCCGGTGCAGATCCTCACGGTGGAGGAAGAGCGGTTGCATGGTTTGGGACACGGCGCCTTCGCCTACATGATCAAACCGACCACGACGGAAGACTTGGGCGCGACCTTCGGACGGCTGGTTGATTTCACAAAACCCAGACGCAAGCAATTGTTGCTGGTCGAGGACAATGAGATCGAGAGCCGCAGCCTCTGCGAACTGTTGAGCCACGAAGAGGTGGACATCGTGCCGATCAACAACGGGACAGATGCCTGGAATCTGCTCTCCCAACGGCATTTCGACTGTGTCGTATTGGACCTTCGACTGCCCGACATGTCCGGCTTCCAGATTCTCGAACGTATCCGTGAGCATGAGGCTTTGCGAAGCCTTCCCGTCATCGTCTCGACAGGCAAGGACCTGAGCGAGGAGGAAGAGCTCCACCTGAGGGAGCTGTCCCAAGGGATCGTGTTGAAAGGTGTGCAATCGCCGGAACGGCTGCTGGACGAGGCGACCTTATTCCTCCATGTGGTGGTAGCGCAATTGCCGCCTGAAAAGCAGCGTATGTTGGAACGGGTTCGCCAGAGTGACGACGCGCTGGTCGGGAGGAAGGTCTTAGTCGTGGATGACGACATGCGCAATATTTTCGCCCTGACCAGTCTGCTGGAGCGTCACGGGATGGAAGTGGCCAGCTGCGAGACCGGACGAGAAGCGATTCAAAAAGTGGAAGAGGATGGCGATCTGGATATGGTCCTGATGGATATCATGATGCCCGAAATGGACGGGTACGAGACCATGCGCCAAATCAGGCAGAATCCCCAGCATCGGCTCCTGCCCATTTTGGCATTGACCGCGAAGGCCATGAAGGGCGACCGTGAACGCTGCCTCCAAGCCGGCGCCTCGGATTACATCGCGAAACCGGTCAACACCGATGAACTGCTGGCACTCCTCAGGATTTGGCTCTTTGGGCGCAAGAAAGCGATGGGTCAACCGTGACGGTTTTCCGCCGGAGAGCTCGCATCCATGAGCAACGGCGAAAGGCGCAGATGACATGAGATATTTGCGTTTCCCTCGTCCAGACTGCGCGTTGTACCATCAGTCGTCCGCTCTTCGCTTCCCTGTTCCTACTAGTCGCCATGCGCACCGATGCTTCCTGTTAAGGAGACGCCTATGACCGACATCCAGGCAAAAATCCTCTTGGTGGACGACGACGCCAGAAGTCTGATGGCAATGGAAACGTTGCTGACTGGTCCAGGACGGGTCGTCATTACGGCGGATTCGGGGCAGGAGGCTCTGCGCCAGGTGCTTCGCCACGATTTTGCCGTCATTCTGCTCGATGTCCGTATGCCCAGAGTCGATGGATTCGAGGCTGCCGAGTTGATACGACAGCGCGAGCAGTCGCGCCATACACCGATTATCTTTTTGTCCGCCGTGGATAAATTGGACGAAGATGTATTCCGCGGGCTCGCGAGCGGGGCCGTGGATTACCTGTTCAAACCGGTCGTGCCCGAGGTGTTACAGAGTAAGGTGTCCGTGTTCGTCGATCTCTATCGCATGCGTGAGCGCGTGAAGCTCCAAGCCGTTCGACAGGGGGAAGAGCGGTTTAGCCTGCTGGTGGACAGCATCAGGGACTATTCGATTCTCCTGCTGAGTCCTCAAGGGACGGTCACCAGTTGGAATCCTGGCACCCGGCTCGTCGAAGGGTACGAAGCGTCCGAAGTGATCGGTCGGAGCCATGCCATATTTTTTACCGCGGAGGATATCGCACGAGGCGATCCTGATCTGGCCTTAGAAATGGCTGCCGCGGTGGGTCAACATGAGGACGAAGGATGGAGGGTGCGCAAGGACGGCTCAAAATTCTGGGCCAATGTCGTCATGACCGCCATGAAAGATGAGGCGGGAAAACTCAACGGGTTTGCCCGCGTTGCGCGGGATCTGACGGAGCGGAAGGCCGCGGAGGAACAATTGCGAAAGATCGCAGTCGAACTGGAACAGCGCGTCAGCGAACGGACGCAAGAATTGCGCGATTCCCAGTTGCGACTCCGGGACCTGGCGACGGAATTGACCTTGACGGAACAGCGCGAACGGCGTCGGTTGGCCGGAGAGCTGCATGACTATCTGGCGCAGTTGCTCGTGCTGATCCGGATAAAAATTCGGCAAACCTCAGCCCATGTCAAGGACGCAGTTCCTACATCCCTCCTGATGGAGGCCGATCGGGTTATTATCGACTCCCTCAACTATACGCGATCCTTGGTGGCCGAATTGGCCCCGCCGGCATTGCAGGAGTTCGGACTTCTTGAGGGGTTCGGATGGCTGGCGGAGCAAATGCAGAATCATGGCCTGACGGTCACGGTCAAAAAGAACATTCAACATATCGTGCTGGATGACGATCAGGCGGTGCTCGTATTCCAATCGACGCGTGAGTTGTTGTTCAACGTGTTGAAACATGCCAGCACCAACCAGGCGGAAGTCACGATCGATAAGAACGGCGACGGCTATCTCGTGGTCACGGTGAAGGATGAAGGTTGTGGCTTCAATCTCGATGAGGTGATCGCAGAGAAGGACGAACGGAAACGATTCGGACTGTTCAGTGTGCGGGAGCGAACCGAAGCCATGGGGGGCCGCCTCGAAGTGCTCTCAACGCCCAAACATGGTACCTCCGCGGCATTGATTGTGCCCTACTGGCCTGCTGTGTCTAACCAGGCGGCGAGGCCGAGTCCTCCCTCGGCTCCGGCAGGGGCGGTGATACCAAAGGGGGCAGAATCGCTGTTGGCCCCAGATTCCCATGGCCGCGGCGAAGGGAAGAGTTCACTCGGCACTGATCCTGCTCAAGACAAGGTGCTCCGCATTCTTTTGGCCGATGACCATGCCATGGTGCGACAAGGCTTGCGCAGTATTCTGGATGGCTATCGCGACATCTCCGTGGTGGGCGAAGCCGCTGATGGAGAGGAAGCGGTGGAAATGGCCCGGTTGCTATGCCCCGATGCCATCGTCATGGATGTGAATATGGCCAAATTGGACGGCATTGAAGCCACCCGCCGGGTCAAAGCAAGGTGGCCGGGCATTATTGTCGTCGGCCTCTCCGTGTCCACGCGCGCTCAAGTCGAATCTCTGCTCTTGGAGGCGGGAGCCAGCTCTTACGTCTCCAAGGAGGCAGCGGGTGACCAACTCTATGATGCGATCGTCAGGGCGGTGAGACAGGACTCGGGCGCCTGTCAGACGGTGAAGGCGGAGATTGTATTCCCGACTGGCGAGCACCCGCCCTAGTCGATAGCCTCTCTTGTCAATTCGCTCCTCACCCGAGCCTTATATACGATGCGTACTGAGTGGATCAGCCCTACTGTGACCGGGATGGGACCTCGTCATGACGATCAGAACAATCCCGGACGATGTCAGACGGTTCATTCAAGCCAGCATCGATTCCGTTGCACAGTTGGAGGCGCTCCTTATTGTTCATGAGTATCCCAATATCGAATGGACTGTAGAGGCTCTGTCGGCGCGCCTGTATATCTCGCCCGAACAGACCTCGGCTGTCATGTCCCGTCTCTCCGATATTCGATTAGTGATTAAGCGTCATGCCACTGCACGGTTCCAGTATCAGCCGGAATCGGAGGATCTGAGGAAAATGGTGGATCGGCTGGCCGACACTTATCCCAAACACCTGGTGCCGATTACCAGGCTCATCCATTCAAAACAGGGTCTTCGAATCAGAGAGTTTCCAGACGCGTTCGATTTCAGAAAGGAGCGATCCTAGTGGTGCCCTTCATTTATGGTCTCTGCGGCATCCTGGCCTGTACCACGGCCTGGCTACTTTTGCGAGGCTATGTCCGTAGCGGCTATCGTCTGTTGTTTTGGACGGGGCTGTATTTTTCTCTGTCTACACTCAACAACGGGGTTTTGATGCTGGATAAGCTCGTATTTCGTCACATCGATTTAAGCGTGTGGCGCCATGGATTGGCGTTTATCGCCGTCGTAGTGCTCCTGATCGGTCTTATCCGGAGCGGAGAGTGAGCCATGGATGTACTCGCCGCTAAAAGTTTCCTCCTAGGCGGCGTGGCCCTTGGTTGCTTGGCTGCGTCACTGTTTTTTTGGAAGTTCTGGCGGGTGACAGCCGATCGATTCTTTCTTTTCTTTGCGCTGTCGTTCGGAGTTGAGACGATGGGCCGGACGGTATTAGGTCTTGTTGTTTTGTCGGAGGAAACCGAACCACTGATTTATTCTTTTCGGTTGGTATCCTATGGGCTGATCATCTTGGCGATCGTCGACAAAAACCGAACGCAGCCACAAAGAACATAGCTCTAGCCCTTTAGAGACAACTCGCCCATATTTCTGGCAGCATGGATGGCCTGGTAGAGGTCTTCGATAGCGGCATCCTTGTTTAGAAAAGCGGTAGCACCCGCCTCCTTCATGGCCGCCTGTACATGTTCTTCATTCTGCACCGAAAGGCCGATGACCATGACAGCGGGAAACGTGGTTTTGATGTGACGCGTGGCTTCGATGCCATCCATTTTGGGCATATTCACATCCATCAGAATGACATCCGGCTTGGTTTGACTGGTCAACCGGATTGTCTCCAGACCGTTGCCGGCCTCTCCGACCACGTGGATGTCCACATAGTTTTGTAGGGCGCCGCGAAGGCCCTGGCGCACCATGGCATGGTCATCAGCCAGGAGGAGGCGAATGTGCGGCCGGAGTGGAAGTAACCTGTTGGGAGGCGGGTCGTTCGACTTTGCCATATCCGGCTGAAAGGCGTCATTCGCGCTCATCGCTGGCTGCGGAGGGGGCGGGGCTGCTCCATCCGCCTTCGGCATAGTCGGCAGGGGCAGTACCAAGGTTGCCCTGGTTCCCTGGCCCGGAGAAGAAGTGAGTTCCAAGCGCCCGCCCAGCGCCAGCATGCGCTCGCGTATGCTGAATAAGCCGAAACCGGGGACTGAGGTAGTTTGTGTGGCGGGGCTGAGAGCCTCAGGATCAAACCCGGCCCCTGCATCTCGCACCTCTATGCGCAGTTCACCGCCGCACCGCTCCAACTGCACTGACGCCCTACCGACGCGGGCATGTTTGGCCGCATTCATCAAGAGCTCCCGGACGGACTGGAAGAGGAGCACGAGGCGATCGGCAGGCAGGCACAGGTCATCGTTTCGGGACAGGTCTACGGTCACGGTCAAGTCATACCGTTTCATCTGCTCGGCCAGCCAGGGCAGAGCGGCCAGTAGCCCAAACTCCTGCAAGACGGGCGGAGCCAGTTCGGCGACCAGCGTTCTCGTGTACGCGAGGGACTGCGTCAGCACTTCCTCGACCTCCTGAATCAGCGCCCGCGTGGCTGGGGTAAGGTTGTGAATGCGCGCGGTTTGCGCTAGTTTTAATTTTCCCAACACCAGCATCTGTGCCAGATGGTCGTGCAACTCAGTCGCCACCCGCTGGCGCTCGCGTTGCTCGGCCAAATTCAACTCCGTGGCCAGTGCCCGCAGATGTTCTTGTGACCGTGTCAATTCGGTGGTCTTTTCCTTGACGGCTCGTTCCAAATCCACGCTCCACCGCCGCAAGCGCTCTTCAGCCTCTTGATTGTCGGTCATATCGAAGCTCGCCCCAACATAGCCGATGAATGCCCCTCGCGCCGAGACGCTCGGCATACCGACCGACCGTATCCATCGATACTCACCGTCATGGCGAAGGAAGCGCACTGATGCTTCGAATCGCGCGCGCTGATCCACGGCCTTTAGATAAAGAGCGATATATTCCTCGCGATCGTCCGGGTGGATATAATGGGCCCAATTGAATTTTTCCACATCTCGCTGCTCGCGGAGGCCCAGAAACTCGAGATAGGCACGGTTGACGAAGTCGCATCCATCGACACCATTCGTCCAAATGAGCACCGGTGCACTGTCCGCCAGGGTTCGGAAGCGCATCTCGCTTTCCCTCAGACGGAGATCGGCTTCCTCGCGTTCCTGCAGCAGGCGAGCCTTTTCCTCGGCCACGGCGAGTATTTCATCTCGTTGTCGAGCCAGTTCGGCGCGTTGATGGTACAGTTCGAGAAAAATGGTGGCTTTGCTCTGCAGCACGTGTGGTTCAATCGGCTTATAGAGAAAATCCACTGCCCCGGCTGTATAGCCACGGAAACGGCGCAGGTTGTCCTGCGGGCCGGCGGTCAAAAATATGATCGGGACATGCCGGCTGCGTTGCGAGCCACGCATTAACTCGGCAAGTTCGAAGCCATCCATGATCGGCATCTGCACGTCGATGAAGGCGAGCGCAATATCGTGATGCAGGAGGAGTTCCAGCGCGTCACGACCGGAATGGGCCTCCAGCATCTCCACATCGTCTCGTTGCAAAAGGCGTCTCAACGCCAACCTATTCGGCTCGTTGTCGTCGACCAGCAGAAATTTTGCGCGGCTATTCGGCATTCGCTCCCTCAGACGGTTCGCTGACGCAAGAGTTGTGCGATATCAGTCAGACTCATCGAGCGTGCTTCGGCGCAAGCCGCGAGCGCCGCCTCGGGCATGACCCGTGCCTCCGCCGATTCAGGGGTTTGCACCAGTGCCATACCACCGGCCT
>JBDTWG010000173.1:0-7489 GCA_040006855.1 Nitrospira sp. | reverse complement strand
CTCGGTTTGCGAATGTGCGGAAAGATCCGTGCCCCGCGGGAAGTACTGCCGAAGGAGTCGGTTCGTGTTTTCGTCGGTGCCGCATGGCCAGGGGCTTTGGGGATCGCAGAAATACACCCGGGTGTCCGTCGCCCGAGTGAAGGTCGTATGGTCCGCGAGTTCCATGCCACGATCCCAGGCCAATGATTGACGGAGCCGTTGAGGAAGTGTTCTGACTTGTGTGCTGAGGGCCGTCACCACGGGCTTGGTGTCCTTGCCGGTGACTTTCACCAGCATCGTAAACCGGGAGTGCCGCTCGACGAGCGTCGCGATGTGGGTATTACCGCGTCCGGCAATGGGGGCGCCTTGCCAATGCCCGGGAACGGCTCGGTCCTCGACCTCCGGGGATCGATTGGCAATCGGGACTGCGTCGATAATTTAGCCAGGACGCAGTCCCCGGATATTGCTGTGCCTCGACTGACGGAACACTCGCTGGGTCCGTAAGTGCTTCTGGAGCTCTTTTTTCAGCACGCCACGCGTCTGAACGAAGAGGCTTCGATAGATGATTTCGTGAGACACTTGCAGGCTCTCATCGTCCAGATAAGTCCGCATGAGCCAGTCGGCAATCTGTTCCGGAGACCAGTCCAACGCTAGCTTGCTGGCCACTCTACATCTGAGCCGGCCATTCAGCGCGGGTCGACAGAGTTTCGGGCGACGTGCGCGGTTCCAGGGGGTCTCATCCGCCCGGTTTGCACGCTCACTCTGCCGATCGGTGTTTCGCGAGACCTCACGGCTGATTGTCGAAGGCGCACGATTGAGCGCCCGGGCAATCTGACGCAGAGAAGAGCCGGCAGCGAGGCCCCGCCATATCTCCTCGCGCTCGGCCAGCGTGAGCGCCCGGACGGCGCGGTGGCGGCGTCACCCCACCGTGGAGACGCAAGAGCCCGAAACTCGAAGGCGGGAATTTGCCTACCGCACGGCTAAGGTCGCTCAGCGATCTCCCATTTCGCCAGCGACGCCAAATTTCGTCTTTCTGAGCATCGGTCATGCCGGGTCGTCCCAGTCGTGCCCTACCACATTCCTCCAAATCTTGGATTAAACCATGTGGTGGTGCACTGACCGATTGAATCTGCCGCGGTGTTCTTCGCACGGGAGTTGCCGTGAGATATCGCGCGATTCAGGAACAGGACCGTCGCTATCCGATCCGGCTCATGTGCCGGGCACTCGCCGTGTCCCCCGCGGGGTATTACGCCTGGCGGGATCGGCCCGAGAGTTGCCGGGCGGCAGCCAATCGCACCCTGCTCTCAGCCATCCGGTCAATCCACCGAGCGTCTCGCGAGACCTACGGCAGTCCCAGTGTCTGGGCCGTCCTGCTCAAGCAGGGGCACGGCGTTGGCGAGGGTTGCATCGGGCGGCTCATGCGTGTGGCCGGGATTCGAGCCAATACCGTCAAGAAGTGGCGCGCGACTACTCAGTCGACTCACCGGTTCCCGGTGGCGACGAACCGACTTGATCGCCAATTCACAGTCGCGCAGCCCAACCAGGTGTGGGCCGTGGCGTCGGTCATTCAATAATCCCCAGTTGCGGTCATTGAATTTTCCCCACCCTCTGACAGAAGGAGGAGTGCGATGGGACTTGACGAGGTGGGAGATTCGATGATCATGCACCTCCATGTGGACCAACTGGGGGAGGCACGCATGGTGGATCAGGAGCGCTGGGAAGATTCGACGGTTGTTTGACGAGGAGCGGTGTCGCTCTCAGAGATCGGACGGCGGTTGGATGTGGATCGCAAGACGGTGCGTCGTAGTCTGCGGCAGGCGACGTGGCGACCGTGCCACCGGGCGGCGGTGGCCGAGACGCTCCTAACCGCCCATGCCGCTTTATGCGTGATCGCGCCCCGCAGGTCAATGACTCGGCGCAGATTCTGTACCAGGAACTGCGGACCAGCCGCGGATACACCGGCAGTTATGAGACGGTGAAGCGATGTGGGGCGCCGCTGCGTGAGGTTCAGCTGCACGCAGAGCGCACACGCCTGTGCTTTGGGACGCCTCCCGGGCAGCAAAGTCAGATTGATTGGGCCAATCCCTGGTGTCTTTTAATGTCGGCGCGCGAGTCGTGCATGTGTTCGTGCTCACCTTGGGGTTCAGCCGACGAGGGTTCTATCACGCCTGCGCGGATGAGCGCCTGGCGCAGTTTCTCGAGGCGCACGAACGCTCCTTTGCCACTTCGGCGGCCACACCTGGGAACATCTCTATGACCGCCCGCGCACGGTGTGCTATGCGGATGCGCCCGGGCGGCGCATCTGGAATCCCACCTTCAAAGCCTTTGTCGACTATTGGGGGTTTGAGCCGCGTATATGTCGGTCCTACCGGGCCCAGACCAAGGGCAAGGTCGAATTGGGCGTCAAGTATGTGAAGCGGAACTTCCTCCCCGGACGGACGGTTGTCGATGTGGTGGACTTCCAAGTCCAGCTCGACGAATGGAATGCGGCGATCGCCGGCCGTCCCGTACATGGCACCACGCGTGAACTCCCGATGGTGCGGTTCGAGCGAGAACATGGGCAGCTGGTGCCGCTGGCGGGGGCAGCGCAACTTCCAGCAGGAGGCGCGCGTCTCGCGGATCGTGGCCGAGGACTATCTCCTCAGCCTGGCGACGAATCGCTACTTAGTGCCCTTCCGCCTGATCAGTCAGCGGGTCGAAGTCCACCGGCGGGGCGACACGGTGCAGAGCTTCCATCGCGATCGGGAGGTCGCCACCCATCCCGTGATACCCGGCAGCCATCAATTCCGCATCCTGCTCGAGCATGGCCCCGGTGCCATCGCATGCACCGCACGCCAGCGCCAGTCAACGCCGCACCGTTCGGAGAGCGGTGCGCGCACCCTGCCCGAGGTCGAGGTCCGCGATCTCGCGTGCTACGAGGCCCTGCTGGGCGCCTCGGACGTCCGGGCAGTGTTACCCCATGAACCCCATACAACTCGAGCGACACCGCGACCAGGCGACCCGTCTGCGGCTCCTGAAGATCCGTGAGCGACTCGACGCCCTCTTGCAGGACGCGGCGGCCAAAGACCTCTCGTACGCCGACTTCCTCGACCAGGTGCTGTGCGAAGAAGTCGCTGCCAAGGCCGCGAAGAAGATTACGATGCGGACCAGTCTCGCCCGGTTCCCATTCGTGAAGAGTCTGGAGGCCTTCGACTCACCTACCAGCCCTCGCTGGATAAAAAGCAGATCCAGCAGCTGGCCTCCTGCCACTTCATCGAGCACGGCGAGAATCTTGTAACCTCGTGGGAGGTGTGAGCGATGTGGATTAAAGAAAAGCAGGACGGGAAGCGTCCGGCAGGACAAACCTGAAGATTGAACAATCCAGTGGAAACTCGTTGCCCCATCTTTTTGATGTGCTGGATAGCTAACGCCCTTCCCGACAATGGCATTGATCTCTTCGTTCCCTTCACGCGGTGCCGCAGCTTCGTGATCCCGGGACCGCCCGGCGTGAGCAAAAGACACCTGGCCATTGGGCTGGGCTCAAGGCGATCGCCTGTGGGTGCCGGGTCTTGTTTACGACGACCGCGGCCATGATGGCCACGTTGACTCGGGGCTGACGGAGAATCGGCTGGAGGACAAGCTGAAGCTCTACACGATCCCACGGCCCCTCATCATTGAGGTATTTGCCGATTGATCGCACCGGCGCCAACTTGTTCTTCCAACTCATTTCGCGCCGGTACGAGAAAGGGGCGATGATCCTGACCAGTAACCAAAGTTTCGGAGCCTGGAGAGAGGTATTTGGCGACCGGGTGCTGGCAACCGCAATTCTGGATCGGGTCCTGCACCATGCGATCACGATCAATATTCGGGGCCATGCCTACCGGCTCAAGAAAAAGCTCAAAGCTGGACTTGTGCGGCGGGACGACACCGCAACGGCGACCTAACGAGGGTGAGAAATTTTCGATGACCCTAACTGGGGAGATTTAGGTGACACTTGACAGGCCGGGGATCTCACATACGTCTGGACGGTGGAAGGCTGGCTCTATCTCGCGGTGCTCCTCGACCTCTACTTGCGCGCCGTGGTGGGCTGGGCAATGAACACCCGGCTCACGGTCGAGCTCACACAGCAGGCAAGGCGGGGCTGCTGCCCCACACGGATCGGGAGGCCAGTATGCCGCCCACGACTGACCATCAACTGCTCGCCACCCACGGCATCACCGCCCGCATGCGCCGCACCGGCAATTGCTGGGACAATGCGTGTGTCGAGAGCTTCTTCGGCACCCTGAAGCGAACTCGTGGATCATCGCCGGTACTGGACGCGCGAAGAGGCCACACAGGACATCTTCGAATACATCGAGGTGTTCTACAATCGGCTGCGCCGCCACTCCACACTCGGTTACGCTACTCCGGCTGAGTTCGAAGCGAGGGCGGCTGTGGCGTAACTGGGTGTCCATCGAATCGGGGGAAGGTCAGGCATATTCGTTGTCGCTCAGCTCCATAAATTTATCATGGATCCCTCCATGATAATCGGCACTCCTTGGTCAACCCTTGCATTCTTTGATGAGCCCCAGATAACGGCTAGCGATAGCCTCCCAATTGTAGTCTCGAAAAGCACGTTCCTTCCCCTGGTCAGCCAATGTGTCTCGAAAAGTAGCCTCTGAGTACAATCTGATCAGAGCTGCTGCCAAAGAGGTTGGATCCTCCGATGGCACTAAAAGACCTGTCGTGCCGTCCTTGACAATTTCTGGTACGCCGTCCACGTTGCTCGCAACGACAGCTTTTCCGCAGGCCATCGCCTCTGCAATGACCAACGGCATGCCCTCCGCTCGGGACGCAAGCACAAACATAAGGCACGACTTCATGAGACTTAGAACCTGTCGGTGAGATTGATCGCCCAAAAACCGAACCTGATCTACTATTCCCTGCTCGCGGCATTGAATCCGCAAGCTCTCACGCTCTGGTCCATCTCCAGCGATGACGAGATGCAGCTTTACCCCCAGATCTTTTGCCACTCGCAACGCAGTAATCACTATATCGATCCCCTTCCTGTGAATCAGATGCCCTGCGGTCAGCACATAATCTGGCGGGAGATCTTTCGGTTCTTGTACCTCCTGGACTTCAGCAATAATATCCAACGGCGCGCCATTGTGAAGCACCTGACTGCGCGAGAGACGCAAGTCCGGCAATGTGCGGTGCACTTTCAATAATAGTGTTCGTGAGACCGCCAGAACCGTATCCGCCTTCTCCAATAAGAACCGTATCAACCGCTGTTCCATGGACGTCCAGAGAGATAAATCATGGGCGTCATTACCGTTGTACATGATCAGAAGTGCGCCCCCAATCAGGCGCTTTAAAATCCCAAAGTAAAACATGGCAGGGAGTGGGTACTGAATAATAATCGCGTCCGGGCGCTTACGCCGAGCTAAGCGAACGAGCTGTATCATCGTGAGCGGAAACCATGCCAAACACATGGCTAATGCTCGAATCGGTTTCTCGCGCGAGACAGGCGATCGAAGATACATCCCGTAGACGGGCGTTTCATCAAGCGTCTCGATTTCACAGAGGCGGTTCTCCCGATCAGCCACGAAAATAGTGATGTCGTGGCCTTTCTTCTTAAACTCTTCAGTCAATCGAGTGATCACTGTGCTGATGCCGCCGGTCAAGGAAGGTCGCCATGGCGTGACAAGCATAATGTTCATGGATGGCAATGTCCTTTTCTTCTAATCGAACGTAGTGCGTCCAATATCGAATCAACATGATTGATGGCGATGTGGCTGAGGGTCCTAGGACTATTCCTTAGAACAGGACTAGGGCTCGGAGAGTCTGATCAGCTTTAATGGTCATCCGCAGGCCGCATTCAGCACAGGCCTACCTAGATGTGCCAATTGCAATGGCGAACGCCACTACAGGTCACGTGCCATAACCGCGTTGTGTATGGAGTTCCCTACACTAGGTGGGGCTGGCTTATCATGTCAAGAGGTTTTCTCGGCAAAGGTAGAGAAAAGCAAATCGTTCGGGAATGGGATATGGAATCACGCCAACATAGGAGTTCAATCGTGGAAAAGCTCTGGCCTGCTGCCGGTTTGATTGACACCAACCTACGCTAATTCGCCTGCCGTTCGAACTCCATCGGACTGAGATGCCCCCGTGTGAAGTGCCGCCGCCGGGGATTGTAGAAGCAATCGATGTCATCGAATACATCGGCCTGGGCCTGGGCTCGGGTACGGTACATCTTCCCCGCCGTGCGCTCGGTCTTGAGCGAGGAGAAGCAGCTCTCCATCACCGCATTGTCCCAGACGTTCCCGGCCCGACTCATGCTGCACGTGACACCGTGGTCGACCAGGAGCCCCTGAAAGGGCTCACTCCTATACTGGCTTCCGCGATCGGCATGGTGGAGGAGGGGGTGGGGCGTGCCCCGCCGCCAGATCGCCATCACAAGGGCATCGGTAACGAGCTGTACTGTCATCGTGGTACGCACGGACCGGCTCACCATCTGCCGCGAGAAGAGATCCATGACCGCGGCGACAGAGAGCCAGCCTTCGGCGGTCCAGAGGTAGATATAGTCGGCGACCCATTTGCGGTATGCTGAGGCGGCGTCGAATGTTCGATTGAGCACATTCGCGGCGACTGCATTCGTTGAGCGCACCCCGGTGTCCGAGGGCATCCGTCGCCGTCGAGGACGTGCGCGCAAGGCGGCGTGACGCATCAGCCGCTTGATCCGATGGAGACCGCAGGCGCGCCCCTCACCAGCATGTCATGCCAGACCCGCCGCACCCCATAGGTCCGCTCACTGGCGAGGAAACTGGCTCGCACTCGGATCAGCAACTCCTTATCGGTCCGCGCCCGGCCACTCGGCGGCCGAGTCCGCCAGGCATAGAAGCCTGGGCGCGAGACCCCGAGCGCCTCGTACAACCATCCCGTCGGCCAAATACCCCGGTGCGTCGCGATGAAAGCGAATTTCACAGCGCGTCCGTCGCGAAGTAGGCCGCGCCTTTTTTAGGATGTCCCGTTCCGCTTTGAGCTTGATGACTTGACGGCGGAGCCGGACGAGTTCCGTCTGCTCGGGCTTCATCTGCCCTTGGCCCGGAAAGGCCTGCTGCGAATCGGCCACACACTCCCGGACCCATCGGCGCAGCGCCGTCCCATGCAACCCAATCCCGCGCAGCATGCGCTACCGTCACCCCGCGTTCTTTGGTCCACCGCCTCCAGCTTGAACTCTCGCGTAAACTTGCGTCGCTCCATACCCACCTCCGGTTTCATTCATACGCCTAACTCGGTGTCTTTGAAACCGGCAGCAGCCAATTGGCAGCCATGTTACGAGCGCAGTGGGAGCAGACGATCTCATTGGAGTTAGAGACGGGACAGGCTATTCTTTCGGTGTTTTATTGGAATGATCGAGGCAACATGAGGGCGATTCATCCCAAGGTGTTGTACCGCCGATGGAAAAAGGCGGGTCAACTGGCAGGAGTGCCGGAACGGATTCCCCACAACTTCCGGCGCACGGCAGTCCGCAACCTGGAACGGGCAGGGG